>NZ_JACJOY010000080.1:0-16467 GCF_014695815.1 Trichocoleus sp. FACHB-6 | reverse complement strand
TATCAGCCTACTCCTGGAGATTTTCCGGCGCTCGCATTGCTTGTTTTTTCACTTCTCAGACCCCAGATTTATTGTCAAGTACAATTTATACCAAATTAGATGAGCTTACCCTGGGGGGCGTCGCTGTGGAGAAAGAGTACCAGATGTTGCGATCGCACGTAAGCGATAAGCCCCAGCTTCTCCTCCCCCGGAGGAATTGGCAATCACCAAGTAAGTGCCATTTGCTGGCAGTGTCGCCATAATAGTAGCATTTCCATTACCGCCGCCATCATCGTCTTGAGCAAGCTCATTCCCATTCGGGTCGAGGAGAATCAAATATGGGTCTAGCTGCTGGCTGATCATGTCAATCCTAATCCGCGCTCCAGCTCTTCCCTGAAAAATGTAGAGATCAAAAAAGCTGTTATCTACTGGTAAAACATTGTCACCCTTACTGAGTGCAGCATTGATGAAAGTACCATTTAATGATATTCGCTGAGGCTGTTTAACAGGGGAAGTTGGTCGTTGGCGAGTCGAGGTAGTGGAGGCGCGTCCTTGGCGAACTGCGGTCAGAAAAGGTTGCACTTGGTCTACAGGAATAGCAAAACCAATGCCAATATTGCCAGCAGTCCGACCGCTAGTGAAAATAGCAGTATTCACGCCAATCAGCTGTCCCTGGCTATTCAGTAGTGGCCCTCCGGAATTACCAGGATTGATGGCTGCATCTGTTTGAATTAATCCTCGCTGTTGGTCGATGCGGCTGACAATCCCAACAGTAAAGGTTCCCTGAAATTGCCCAAAGGGATTACCAATAGCATAAGCTCGTTGTCCTACTTGCACTGAGCCAGGACGAGCTAAGGCGACTGTAGGTAGATTATTCTGTCCGCGAATTTTTAGAACGGCTAAATCTAGACCATTATTACCAAAAGCAACAATATCTGCTGGAAGTCTTCTACCATCTGCAAGAATGATGCTCAAGGTGCGACGACGAGCTTGTGCCACGACGTGGGCATTGGTTAAAACTAGGCCGTCTCGGCTAATGATGCTGCCGCTGCCAGTGCCATCACCCGCGTCAATGGAAACCACAGCGGGACTGGCTTTTTTATAAACCTGAATATTAGTTCTTTCGTCAACGTCTTGGGCAAAGGCGCTATTTGGGGCAATAAAGTCCAAGGGAGCGATCGCTCCCATCGCATTAGCACCAATGGCAACTGCGGCAGCGACGATTCCCGAAGTTGCATTACGCAGGAGTTTGGTACTCATTCGTTAGTTTTTTTAAGCTTTTTTGATTGTTCTAACATATTTGATAGCGATCGCGTGTATCGCTACCGGCTTCTGGTTTATTTCAATCATCTTCTATTGTTGTTGAAATCCGGATGCCGCCTGAGTACCCCGATCGACAATTGCAATATGCCATTGACCCAACTGACTACTTTCAAAAGCCACATAACGCCCATCTCCGGTAATGGTGGGATGGCGCACTGACCCTCGGATGTTGCTGGTGAGCAATCGCGATCTTTGGATTTGGCGATCGTAAACAAAGATATCAGTTTTACCCCGTTCGCTAGAAACATAGGCGATAAATCTACCATCAGCACTAAGAGCAGGTTGATCCTGTCTGGAGTCGCGGCGATTTAGATTTGGGATAGAAACGAGACGGCGTTCCTGCAAGTCGTAGAGAAAGATGTCTCGATTGTTATTGCGGTCAGAGGCAAAAGCAAGATAACGCCCGTCGCTGCTGTAGGCGGGATGTTCATCTGGCGTTTGGCTGTTGATGCCACCCGTGAGTATTTGCGGCTGGTTGAATAGCTGGGTATCCAGGCAACCAGTCAGGCTTAAGCCTAACAAAATTGTTAACCACAGTAGCGAACGACTAAAGCCAAAGACGAACAAACAAAGCCCGCCCAGGCGGGCTATAAATATATTCACATTTTCTAAACCTGCTAGTCGCGATTTCGTTGGTCTAGCAGGCAAGTTTATTCGTCGGAGGTATTTGCCTAAGTCCTGCATCATTATGGAGATGGTGGAATCAGGGGTTCCCCAGAACGGCCGTAAACTGCAATATCCCACTGACCATTTTCACTGGATTCAAAGGCGATAGTACCGCCATCGGCGCTAATTGTAGGGTTTCGCACTTCTGCTTGTAAGTTTTCTGTAAGATTGCGTAACTGCCGAGTCTCGCGATCGTAGAGGTAGATTCCCGAACGACCTTGACGACTGGCGGCAAAAACAATGTAACGACCGTCAGCAGATATAGAGGGGTGGGAAGCGATCGCATCCAAGGCATTTAAACCCGGTAAATCAATCACACGCTGATCCACCGTATCAAAAAGATAAACGTCTTGAGTGCTACGCCGATCAGAAATAAACACAATGTACCGACTGGCAAGTTGGGGTGTTAACTCTGACGCAGGACTATTTAAACTTCGCCCTGCTGAATCGAAAGGAAAGCTCATCAAACGACCTGAGCCACTACAGCTGCTCAGCAAACCTGGTAAGGTGATAACTGCTGATAGAAAAATGCAACATTTCATTGACATTTTGCACATAGCGACTTCCAGTCGCAGCTACACAGAGGAAACCTACCTACAAAGGTTTCACAAGTCTTAATTTAAGCCCGCGCACCATCCGGACTTAGTTTTTATAGCCACGATTTTAATCGCCGGGTAACTGTGTCAAGGCGAGGTAGATGGGCTGCCATCGGGGATATCTAATTCAATATTAGATCCCCGGTCTAGCACCTCAATGTCCCACTGACCGCGACTGCTACTTTCAAAGGCAATGTAGCGACCATCTGGACTAATACTAGGATTTCTTACCCAGCTGCGATAGCCAATGGATAAGATTTGTGACGATCTAGTGCTGCGGTCGTAGAGTTCTAATTCTGGGCGACCTTGATCGCTGGCGATGTAGGCTATGTAGCGACCGTTATGACTGAGGCTGGGATTTTCTGCGATCGCATCCCTTTTATTCAAGTTCGGCAAATCTATAAATTGCCGAACTTGCAAGTCGTACATCCAAATTTGCCGCCCACCATCGCGGTTAGACACAAACGCCAGAAACCGACCATTGCCGCTTAATGTCGGTTGCTCATCTGTATAACGACTGTTCAGGGTAGCTGGCGTTAGCGTGCGATTGACTGGGGTACAGGCTACGGCTAACAAGGGCATACTTAACCAAATACTCCGCCTTACCCAGGGATGGATTTTCAGGCGGCACATCAATCTTTTCACTTCAATGCCTAGTTGCTGGCAAATGTAGTTATACGGGAATATTCTCAGGACTTTGGGCGATCTACTAGCGATCGCCCTTACTAAGTCATTCTTAGGCAAAATTTCCTGAGTTGTCGCCTTCATTATCCGGAAAGTCTATGGGTTTGTATTCCACATAGTCAGTTGGTGTCGCTTCTACATCGCCAGAAGGCGGTCGTGATGATTCTCTCGGCGGACGAGTTCTTTTTGGCTTAGTTGAACTCTCAGGATCGCGACGTGGCGATCGCGTTGAGCTGGGACGACTGGTACGAATTGGTTTATCTTCTTCCCAGGTATCTGTTGATTGCCAATCATCAGTTTCTTCTGTCGGACGACTTTCCGGACGGCTGGTACGGATTGGTTTATCTTCTTCCCAGGTATCTGTTGCTTGCCAATCATCAATCCTTTCTGTCGGACGACCTTCTGGACGGCTAGGACGACTTGGCTTGTCCTCCCAAGTGTCTGTAACTTCCCAACCACCAGGCTGTTCGGTTGGGCGACTTTCTGGACGGGGGCGACGCGATGTTTTGCGCGTTCTGGATGATATTCCAGTTCCGGTTTCACTAGATCGCTCTGTTGAACTCGGTCTTTGCGTTCCCCGACTGCTGGGACGACGACGCGGTTCATCCTCATAGGTTTCGCGGCTGCTGCGGGAATCTTGCGTTCCTCTGATGCGGCGAGTTACAGGTCGCTCTTCCATCGGTTCGATTTCATCGAACTCGGCTCTATACACGCGGCTAACTGGTCGATCGTCTTCTACGATCGGCGTATCCCGCTTTGCTTGCTCCGTAGCTATTCCCCGCATCCGAACGCTTTCAAATCCGAAGAAGATAGCTGAGCCAGTCAACAGAAACTGACCGAATTGCAAAATCGGATCTAGCCGCCATCCCTGAAACAGGAGAATAAAGCCGCACAACAGACCGACGGCTGCAAAAAAAATATCGTGGTCTCGCGCTAGCTCTGGGCGCACGGAGCGCAGGAAGTACAGTGCTGCTCCTGCCACTGCCAGAAAAATACCCAGAATACTGGCTGAATTAAGCCCGAAGTTTACCATTGGTGTTTTCCCAAGACAAATCTATGTTAGCTAGTTCACCGAAAAAATTGCTACGCGGGTTGGGAATTCTAATTTTTAGTATCCTGGGTCAGCAGGAGAGCGATCGCGCAGAGATTAACTTGTCTCGAAGGGCAGCAGTAGCTTCCCTTTAACATATAACATCTCAGTTTTTTTATATGTAGAGAGGCTTTTTGGAAAGCCTCTCTACAATAATAATTTTCGCTAAACTGAGGTTTCAGGTTGCTCCCAAAAGCTAGGAACGTTGAATTTTATCCTTTTGGCTAATAAAGATCAGGGCTACTGTTGCCGGAATAACCACAATTACAGCACCCCAGAGCAGACTGTACAAAAAATTCGCTAATGAAGGTGTCATTATTCTTCGCTCTCTTTTACAACGATTTCTTTTGATCAATTTTAACGATATGTTATGACCTTGAGAACCCTTTTGGTCACTTGATTTTCTTGAAGGTCTTTTACAGCCCTTTGGGAATCTAACGCAGCACCAGAGGACAGTGCTGCGTTAGAATAATGAGAGACTTAGTTACAAAAGTTTAAATTATCTGTCTTGTCGTACCAATTGCACGACAGGTAGCTAACAAAATAGAAATTTTTACCGTTGGAAATTTCCAAAGATTAAGAGCCAATGAACGCTGTCACGCTTGCTAGCTGGATACTTGGCCCGCTTGTGGGCTTAATGACCTTTTTGTTTATCTTCCGGATTGTCCTTACCTGGTATCCCCAGGTAGACTTGAACCGCCTTCCCTTCAATTTGATTGCTTGGCCTACGGAACCTTTTTTAGTGCCGTTGCGTAAAATTGTACCGCCGATTGGGGGAGTGGATATTACCCCGATTATTTGGGTGGGTATTTTTAGCCTGATCCGAGAAATATTCTTGGGGCAACAGGGACTACTTACAATGCTGCATTAGGTCTAGAGTAGAGTGGGCTTTTTGCCCACCCTACTAATGTTATTTATTGCCTCTGCATTAACTGCTCGACGAAATTGGTATAAACCTCGCCCTCTAAAAACTCTGGGGTTTCCATAATTTTTTGATGGAAGGCGATAGTTGTTGGCAGACCTGTGATGGCGCACTCCCGCAAAGCCCGCTTCATGCGCTTAATGGCTGTCGGGCGATCGCTTCCCCAAACAATTAACTTACCAATCAGCGAGTCGTAATAGGCCGGAATTTCATAATCAGTATAGACGTGGGAATCCATCCGCACGCCAGGGCCACCCGGAGGTAAGTAACCACTGATTCGCCCTGGATGAGGGCGGAAGTTGTGATCCGGGTCTTCCGCGTTAATCCGGCATTCGATAGAATGACCCCGGAGAACTACCTGGTCTTGGGTAAGCTGCAATTTCTCACCCTGAGCAATGCGAATTTGTTCTGCAATCAAGTCTAATCCCGTAATCATTTCTGTAACTGGATGTTCGACTTGAATCCGGGTATTCATTTCCATGAAGTAAAATTCCCCAGAAGGCGCGAGAAGAAACTCTACTGTACCAGCTCCGGTGTAGTTAATAGACTTAGCAGCCATAACAGCAGCATTACCCATTTTTTCGCGCATTTGTTGGTCTAGAACTGGGCTGGGAGCTTCTTCTAATAACTTCTGATGGCGGCGTTGGATGGAGCAGTCGCGTTCCCCCAGGTGAATGACGTTACCGTGGCTATCGGCTAAAATTTGAAACTCAATGTGGCGAGGACGCTCAATAAATTTTTCCATATAGACACCTGCATTGCCAAACGCAGCTTCGGCTTCTCCCTGTGCAGCTAGGAAGAGTTTGACAAGTTCGCTTTGTTCGCGTACCAGGCGCATTCCTCGTCCGCCACCTCCAGCGGTGGCTTTGATCATAACGGGATATCCAATTTTATCGGCGATCGCTAGTGCTTCTTTTTCCGAAAGCAACAGTCCATCACTTCCCGGTACAGTCGGAACCCCAGCCCGAATCATGGTTTCTTTGGCGGTGGATTTATCGCCCATTGCCCGAATTGCTTCCGGCGTAGGGCCGATGAAAGAAATCTGGTGGGCGGCACAAATTTCGGCAAATCTGGCGTTTTCTGCCAAAAAACCGTAGCCTGGGTGAATCGCGATCGCATTGCGCGTTAAAGCCGCTGCAATGATATTCGGAATATTCAGATAACTTTTGCTACTGGCAGGTTCGCCAATGCAAACGGCTTCGTCCGCCAACTGGACATGGAGGGCGTGGCGGTCAATCGTCGAATGAACCGCAACAGTAGCAATCCCCATCTCTTCACAGGTACGGAGAATACGGAGAGCAATTTCCCCTCGGTTGGCAATCAAAATTTTGGAAAAACGCATCTTCTAACTTTTTATAGAAATGGGGGAGAGCTTCATAACCTACGATCCTAATTATTTCAGGATGTCGCCTTTAATCTCAGTAGAATATAGCGATCGCTTCTTTAACTTTGCATTCTTGGCGTAAAACTTTCCTTTGCTCTAAGAACAATGAAATTAGCATAGAAGATGCTACTATAGATAAATCTCCGAGCGGATGTGGCGGAATTGGTATACGCGCACGTTTGAGGGGCGTGTGGCTTTGCCTTGCGAGTTCGAGTCTCGCCATCCGCATTATTTGTTACTGTTGAGTGTTGAGTTTTGATTAAACTCAGCACTCATAATTTTTTATGGGGATGCGCTCCTGAGCAGAATTCTGTATCATTTCATATAGATAATGAAGTTTTGTAAATAAAATTGACTTCTACTGTTAGACCTACAAATAGTGTTGCACTGCCGACAGCTTGGTACTCTCTAAACCCGATTTGGCAGGGCGGGGAAGAAGTAGTGCAGCAAGGATTGCCCCACACTCAGTTAGCACCAGCATGGCAAATGCTTTTGCTGGGCGATGGATCTCCTACCCGGCACCTACAGCTTCTGACTGGCGAACCAACAGAAGTTGACGTAATTGATATGTCCCTAGTTGGCATGGATGCCGATGGCGCACCAGACCACATCCAAGCGGTTCCGGGGCCAAGGTTGCGACGGCAAGTATGGCTGCGTACAGCTTCCGGGCAACGATTGGCTTATGCTACCTCCTGGTGGGAAGCCAGCCATGTAGATGAATATTTACAAAATCGATCTTTGCCAATTTGGGCAAGTCTGGCGCGGTTGCGGACTGAGTTGTATCGGGATGTGCAAGGGATTTATTGCGGTCACTCACCTGCGTTAGAGTCCGCTTTTGAACAAGTGGGGCCGTTTTGGGGCCGCCATTACCTATTTTGGCACCACGGAAAGCCCTTAACCCTAATTTACGAAGTTTTTTCCCCTTATTTGACGAAATACTTGGGATTGTCGCAGCCCATTTAATTAATAGTCATTAGTCATCAGTAAAAAACTAATAACTAATGACTAATGATTAACAGGTGGCAGATTTTTCCAGCATCAACTTAGAACGCTTTACTTGCTCCGGAACAGTTATCGGATAGTCACCAGTGAAGCAAGCAGAACAGAAACTATTAGTATCTTCGCCTGTCGTCTTCAGCATTCCATCCCAGCTGAGATAAGCCAGTGAGTCTACGCCAATTTGTTCGGCAATTTCTGCTACTGACTTGGTTGCAGCAATCAACTGATCCTGGTTGTCGGTGTCAATGCCGTAGAAACAGGGGTGAGTTACTGGGGGGGAAGAAATTCGCATATGAACTTCAGTCGCACCAGCATCTCGGAGGGCTTTAACAAGTTTGCGGCTGGTGGTTCCCCGCACGATGGAGTCATCAACAATTATGATTCGTTTACCAGTTAGGACATCTTTAAGAGGGTTAAGCTTCATCTTGATGCCAGACTCGCGCATTGTCTGAGTCGGCTGGATGAAGGTACGCCCGACGTAACGATTCTTAATCAAACCCTCGGCGTAAGGGATGCCTGATGCTTGGGAAAAGCCAATAGCAGCTGGAATGCCGGAATCTGGTACACCAATGATTACATCGACATCAGCGGGGGATTCTTTTGCCAGTTGACGACCTAGCCGCAGACGGTAGCTATACAGAGTTTCGTCGTGCATAATGCTATCTGGGCGGGCAAAGTAAATCATTTCAAAGATGCACAGCTTCCGCTTAGGTTGTTCCGCCCAGAAAAATGAAGCCAAGCCTTCTTGGGTGATCCAAACTAATTCGCCTGGTTCAACATCGCGCACGTATTCCGCGCCAATAATATCTAACCCACAAGTCTCAGAAGCAAGTACGTAACGTTCGGGGCTGGTACCCATGCTGCCAATTACCAGGGGGCGAATGCCATTAGGATCGCGTACCCCCATTAAGCCATCTGGTGTCCCGATTGCTAGGCTAAAAGCGCCTTTGCACTGGCGAAAGGCGCAGATGGCTCCTTCTAACCAGTCTTTGCCTGCATTAATTTCTGTGGCAATAGACAAAGCGATCGCTTCTGAATCTGTTGTGGTAATTAAGTCCCAGTTACGCCGCAACAATTCTTCGCGCAGCTGAGTTGTGTTGACTAAATTACCATTATGTGCAAGAGCCAGTTTTCCTAAGCGTGTTTCCACAACAGCGGGCTGAGCGTTCACAACGCGACTAGAGCCAGTAGTGGAATAACGAGTATGACCAACCGCCAAATCTCCAGGCAATTGATTCAAGATTGTTTCACTAAATACCTGGGACACCAATCCCATTTCTTTGTGTAAATGCACCTGGTTGCCTTCAAAAGTGGCAATTCCTGCCGATTCCTGTCCTCGGTGTTGTAAGGCGTATAGACCAAAGTAGGTCAATTTGGCAACATCTTGTCCGGGTGCGTATACGCCAAAAACACCACAGGCTTCCTCTGGCTTATCAGGACGCTGTCCATCTGAGTCCGACTGGGCGGGATAAGCATTACTATCGAGGGGATGGTTGGGAATCATTTGAGAAGTTGGCTCCTAATTGCAGCACAGAAAGACTAACCAGGCTTAATAATCCTTAATAATCGCATAACCTTAACCTAATGTCGCTCACCTATAACTATAGTTATCAGGTGAGCAATTGAAGTAAACAAAGGGCAAGCGTTAAGTTGCCAGGCGGCGTTGAATAGCATTATGAGTGCGATCGCTCATATCTTCCATGCTAACTTCTATTAAGGTTTGGCTTGAGGTCGTAAAAACCCGTAAAAAGGAGTCTGGATTTCCAACCCGACCAAGTTGTTGCCAGTTATCTTCCAGATGCTCCTGTAAATAGGATTCCCAAATTGCTTGGTGTTGTTGCGATACAGAGATTAAAATTCTTGCTCCCCCTTCGCCAAAAAGAATTTCATCCCAACGTAAGGAAGATTCCGAAGTAAGATTAATCTCGGCTCCTAGATTGCTAGTGATGCAAGATTCTGAGAGAGCGATCGCCACCCCTCCCTCAGCACAATCATGCGCCGAACGAACCCAACCGCGACGAATTCCCTCGCGACAAGCAGCTTGCACCCTACGTTCCAACTCAAAATCTACCACTGGCGGTTTTCCAGCAACAGTATTGTGAACTGTCGCCAAATACTCGGAACCGCCCAGCGTTACACCCTCTGATGAATCCAAACGCCGTCCGATAATATAAATTAAATCTCCCGACTCTTGCCAACCTTGCCCACATATGGCGGTAATATCGGGAATCAGCCCCACCATCCCCACAACTGGAGTTGGATAAATAGGTTGAGGTTTGCCCTCACTATCCAAAGTTTCATTGTAAAGAGACACGTTGCCGCCAGTGACAGGCGTTTGCAACTCCCGACAAGCTTCTGCTATTCCCCGACAAGCTTCTGCCAGTTGCCAGTAACCTATCGGCTTTTCTGGACTAGGGAAATTCAGATTATCTGTTACCGCCAGCGGTTCTGCTCCCACACAACTAAGATTACGGGCAGCTTCCGCCACCACTGCCTTAGCGCCTTCGTAGGGGTCGAGATACACATAACGGGCATTACAATCCACCGTTGCAGCAACACCTATATTGCCCCCTTTGTTAGCTTCCACCGGACGCACCCGCACCACTGCCGCATCAGCACCACCAGGTACAATTACAGTATTATTCTGCACCTGATGGTCATACTGGCGATAAACCCAACGCTTAGAGGCAATGCTCGGTGTATCCAACAACTGAAGCAAGATATCATTCCAAGTTTTGAAGTTACCTTGAATTTCAATGCCATCTGGCGTGCAAGTGGGCAAAGATTCGCTTGTCCACTTCCAAGCTTTTTGAGCATACTCTGGTGCTTCCGTCAACAAGTCACGATGATAAATTGGCGTATTATCAGCCAACGCCGTTGCTGGGATTTCAGCCGCTACCTCACCTTGGAACAGAATCCGCACAATCGGCTTCTCAATTACTGTTCCGGCGACTACAGCTTGCAACCCCCAACGGTGGAAAATATCAATTAACTCTTGTTCCCGTCCCTTGTGAGAAACAAACAGCATCCGTTCTTGAGATTCAGAAAGCAGATACTCATAAGGCACCATCCCAGTTTCCCGCACTGGAATCTTATCTAAATCAAGTTCAATCCCAACGCCGCCTTTAGCTGCCATTTCTGAGGTAGAACAGGTAATCCCAGCAGCACCCATATCTTGTGCTGCTACCACTGCGCCAGTTTTGAACGCCTCCAAACAAGCTTCAATCAGGGATTTTTCTAAAAAAGGATCCCCTACCTGCACTGCTGGACGGTCATCCATCGATTCATCGCTGAGTTCGGCACTTGCAAAACTCGCGCCACCCATACCATCGCGTCCAGTGGTAGAACCGACATAAAGCACCGGATTACCTATTCCAGCAGCACCAGACATCACAATTTCCGGAGTTTCCATCAACCCCAGAGCCATAACATTGACTAAGGGATTCTCGCTGTAAGCTGGGTCAAAGTAAACTTCACCGCCAACTGTGGGGACTCCGACACAATTACCATAATGTGAGATTCCTGATACCACGCCACTGAAGAGTCGTCGTGTTTTGGCATCTTCTAGGGAACCGAAGCGGAGGGAGTTTAGCAAAGCAATGGGACGCGCACCCATTGTAAAGATATCCCGGAGGATACCACCTACTCCCGTTGCTGCTCCTTGAAATGGTTCGATAGCTGAGGGGTGATTGTGGGATTCTATTTTAAACGCCAGTTGCAGCCCATCGCCCAAGTCTACAACACCAGCATTTTCTCCTGGGCCGACGAGAATGCGATCGCCTTCTGTGGGAAATTGCTTTAATAGCGGTCGTGAGTTCTTATAGCAGCAATGTTCCGACCACATTACACCGAACATTCCCAACTCAGCTTTATTAGGATGACGACCTAGCCGCTGGACAATTTCTGTGTATTCTTCCGGCTTTATACCTTCAGCGGCGATTTCTTCAGGGGAAAAGGGAGCAGAGGAGATTGTAGACATAGAACCCATGAAAGGCATAACACGCTTAATTGTATCGATATTTTCCCATTACTTTGGCTCTAGGTTCGCTACTCTATACGCGGATGGCGCTGAACTAAAGTTTTGGCTAAGAGCTAAAGTCAGTTTCAACTGGCTTAAATGCTGGGATATCAAGGGTGCATCTTACTTAGTGGAAGCTTGGGGGCAGAAATACACTATTGAAGGTGCGAGACAATTCTTTGATTTCTTTTGAGGAAAATTGGTAGTTTTGAGCTTGGGTTGGTGGCTACCCGATAAGTTAAAATAAAAGGCTACGTAAGGTTTGAAAGAGTTGATAGAAAATCGTATCTGTTTTCACAGTATTCGATTCTTGCGAGAACTTTTACAACTATTATTTTGACACTAATTAAGACAATATAATGATTATTACCTATTAAATGGAAGCAGCAATTATTAGAAAAAAATAAGGTAGGCATTGCCTACCTTATTTTTAATTAAAAGTTGTTAGCTCAAGTGTTAATCTTCGGCAAAAATGTAGCGGTATAACTCGCTGGGGTCTGGTTCTGGGCTGCTTTCGGCAAATTTAACCGCATCGTCGATAACGGCTTGGATTTTCCGATCAATTTCTTTGAGTTCTTCTTGAGTTGCCAGGTTTTGCTCTGTGAGATGCGCCGCCAACTTTTTGATTGGGTCGCGGGCGAACCAGAATTCCTTCTCATTTTTGGAACGGAGTTCGTCGGGGTCGGCGAGAGAGTGACCGCGAAAACGGTAGGTGAGGGCTTCAATTAGGGTTGGACCTTCACCGGCACGCGCACGAGCAACAGCTTCTTTGGCAACAGCCCGCACCGCCAAGACATCCATTCCATCAACCTCGACACCTGCCATGCCAAAAGCATGAGCTTTCTTATAAATTTCTGGCACGGAAGTTGCCCGTTCGTGCGCCATACCAATTGCCCACTTGTTGTTTTCCACAACATACAAAATCGGCAATTTCCACAGCGCTGCCATGTTCAAACATTCAAAAAACTGCCCGTTATTTGCAGCACCATCGCCAAAAAAGCAAGCAGTTACTTGATCTGAACCCGCATCGCCTAAGGCTTCGCGACGGTATTTGCTAGCAAAAGCCGCACCAGTAGCCACAGGAATTCCTTCGGCAACAAAGGCATAACCTCCCAGTAGCTTATGCTCCGATGAGAACATGTGCATTGAGCCGCCGCGCCCTTTGCTACAACCAGTAGCTTTACCGAATAACTCAGCCATCACCTCTTTTGCTGGAACCCCAGCACTCAAGGCGTGAACGTGGTCGCGATAGGTGCTGGAAACATAATCCTCACCGGGACGCATCGCCTGGATAACACCAGTTGACACAGCCTCTTGACCGTTATATAGATGGACAAACCCGAACATTTTGCCCCGGTAGTACATCTCGGCGCACTTGTCCTCAAACGACCGCCCCAAGACCATATCCTCGTAAAGGAGCAATCCTTCCTCTTTGGTGATTTGAGTTTGAGCGGTATCAAAGACGGGTAAAATGCGTTCCTGAACCATTGATTTTAGGGATAAACTTAACTTGATTGGTTGAAGGGCGGTTTTTATGTACCAAGATACGCTTCTACTATAGAAGCTAAGGGGTATAATTATCGCACTATTCTATAGTTTATGTTTGATTATAGATATTAATTTAGTCGCTTGGGGCTGAGGAAGTAGACTGTGAGAATTCCGCTCGATTACTACCGGATTCTGGGCCTGCCAATTCAGGCTACAGCTGAACAGTTGCAGCAAGCTTATCGCGATCGCGCTCTGCAACTTCCTCGGCGCGAATATTCCGAGATTACGATCGCCGCCAGGAAACAACTGTTAGACGAAGCTTACACTGTTCTTTGCGATCCAGAACAGCGTGCCGCCTACGATGCCACCTTTCTTGGCAATGTGGAGCCTCGTACCGAAATAAACGAAGCACCAGCAAAAGCTGATGTTGACCCCTATACCCCCAGCGTCGAAATTCAAAGCGAGCAGTTTGTTGGGGCGCTGCTGATTTTGCAAGAGCTGGGAGAATACGAACTGGTGCTGAAGTTGGGACGACCCTTTCTCAGCCGCGCCAGCATCAGTTTAGAAAAAGGTCGTTTGGGCGACCCGGAACTGGTGCAGCCAGATATTGTTTTGACTCTGGCGCTGGCTTGTCTAGAACTAGGTAGAGAGCAATGGCAGCAAGGTCAATATGAAAATGCTGCTACCTCTCTGGAAACTGGTCAAGAATTATTGTTGCGAGAGGGGTTATTTGCCAGCGTGAGAGGTGAAATTCAAGCGGATCTCTATAAGTTGCGTCCCTATCGCATCTTGGAATTACTCTCGGCTAGTGAGGAAAAGGTTGCCGAACGCCGCAAAGGATTGCAGCATCTGCAAGAAATGCTGCAAGAACGCGGCGGAATTGATGGCACAGGCGAAGATCAATCTGGGCTAAGTATTGATGACTTTCTCCGCTTCATCCAGCAACTGCGTAGTTACTTAACTGCATCTGAACAGCAGAACCTATTTGAAGCAGAAGCTCGTCGTCCTTCGGCAGTTGCCACTTATTTAGCAGTTTATGCCCTATTAGGGCGGGGGTTTGCCGAACGACAGCCCGCCCTGATTAGACAAGCCAAGCAGATGTTAATGCGTTTGGGTAAGCGTCAGGATGTACATCTGGAACAGGCAGTGTGTGCGCTGCTACTAGGTCAAACAGAAGAAGCCAGTCGCGCTCTAGAACTCAGCCAAGAGTATGAACCTCTGGCCTTTATTCGAGAACATTCTCAGGGTGCGCCAGATTTGCTACCAGGATTGTGTCTCTACGGAGAGCGCTGGTTGCAAACGGAAGTGTTTCCCCACTTCCGAGACTTGGCTTCAGTACGGGCTTCTTTGAAGGATTATTTTGCAGATGACCAGGTTCAGGCTTATTTAGAAGAGTTGCCAGTAGAAGAAGATGTGACCAACGAGTGGGCGGTAATGCCGACTCAGCAAGTATCTTATGCGGCTGCTCCCCCTGGACGGAGTGTGAGCGATCCGCCAGGATTCCGCAAACCTGTGGGGGTAGAAAGTTCCAATAACGGAGCTTCGAGGGAAGAGACAAGAGAAAATGCCGAAGATTCTTATGTATCACCTCCCTTGGAACCTACTGCTGCCTCTCGACTGGCAAGTATGACTGCTACAATCGATCGACCGCAGGCAAATGGTGCTTCTCCTCTACCGACAGCAGAGCGAATTGTTATACCGTCGCCCGAAACCAACGGGAAAGATATAGGCTTGGCTGGCGATTCTTCAGCGCGATCGCGCAAGAATGGCAAAGCAGAAGCCAGAAACGCCACGTTCACCAGTCGCTTACGTAGAACCGATTCTGGCTCAAAAGCATCGCCAACTGGGGGAGATTTATCGACTCGTCGCGCCAGCAGAACATCGAAGTTGCGATCGCCAAAATCGGGGCGGTTGATTTTACTCTTAATTGCCGGAATCCTGGGCGCGGGAGTTTTATTAATGCTCTTAGTCGCTACTTTCAATTGGCTACAAAAAACCCTTGGCAGTTTCTCGGAACCCGAATTAGTGGGAGAGCAACCTATGGTACAACTGGCTGCTCCTCCTATACCAATTCCGGAGCCTGGTAGTCAGTTAATCGCTCCAAGTGGCCCTCTAAACGAGGAAACTGCTCGACAAGTAATTCAGATTTGGCTATCAAGTAAAGCAGATGCTTTCGGTTCAGAGCATAACGTTGATAAGTTACAGCAAATCTTAGTTGATCCAGCTTTGTCTCGCTGGCAGAGAAACGCCCAAACCGTTAAAAACACTAACTCCTATCGGAAGTACCAGCACAAGGTCGAAGTAACATCTGTTCAAACAGGGGATACTAACCCAGATCAAGCTAGCGTTGATGCACAGGTGAATGAAGCCGTAGATAGTTATCGAGCCGGTGAGCAAAATAAAGTCAATTCTTCCGATGAAAGTCTGCGTGTCCGTTATGACTTGGTACGCAGAGATGGTCAGTGGCTGATTAAGGATATGACTGTGCTGAAATAGTCACTTGTTCGTTGAAGGATTGTTAACTGCTAAGGCGAAACTGGCTAATTGTTCAAAAACCATTAGCTATTAACTCGTGATTAATAACTAATAACGGAAACCCTGTTTCACGCTTATACACCTTTAATCCTGTGGACAGGGCTGGGCCTAATCTTATTTAGATTTCTTCCCAGCGCTTTGCCTAGGTTTCTGGGTCGTACTCTCTATTGGGTTGGGGTGCCGTTAGAAATTCTAGCGCTGGTTCGTCGCACCAATTTTTCTCAAAATGTTGGACTGGCACCAAGTATTACAGTGGGAGCTTTAATATTGGGTTTCACTTTGGCATGGCTGAGTTTGGGGGTTTGGAAAAAATTTGTTGCACCAGAAAGCGAAAATAAAAAATATTTTTTACCTGATTTAGATCGGTCTACTCAGGGCAGTTTTATCCTAGCGGCAATGTTAGGAAATACAAGTTTTGTGGGGTTAGCGATCGCTCCCACTCTGGTTGGCACTCAGGCTGTTGGTCTGGCTGTCTTCTACAGCGTCACTCAAAACATCTTTGGGACTTACGGGCTAGGCGTATTCTTAGCCAGCTACTTTGGGTGACTATCTGTAGGTAATAGTTGGTGGATTCAAATTCGAGACGTTTTAACTGTTCCTTCCCTGTGGGCTTTCATAACAGGATGTGTCACTCACTCAATTAAATTGCCTTCCTCAATTGAATCAGGACTAGGCGATGTGCAACTTTTCAAATATGAAAATCCCACTGTATGCTTCTGATCATCAATTGCCGAGAAGCATACGGTGGGACAAATGTTTTCTACTGAAGAGTTTATCATTGCC
>NZ_JACJOY010000008.1:0-56594 GCF_014695815.1 Trichocoleus sp. FACHB-6 | reverse complement strand
AATTACTGGGGTAAGCTTTACTCATAACGCTCTCTCAGTGCTGTGTACTACATATTCGCAGCTTACACTGAGTGAGCTTTTTTGCTATCTAACCGACTTTTAAAACATCCTCTAAGTAACACTTTGGTATAGATTCCTCTTTAAAGCCATAATTGTCTTAACTCCAGCTTTTCTTCATTCAAATATATCTAGGCTTTGGTAGCGATAGAAACGCTCAACGACAAATAATCTGTTATTCGACATTTGGCCATTGAATGAAACTCTGCAATATCCAATTTTTATTAAAAATGTCTCATAACTCATTCATTAATTATCTCGTGAGACATAGATAAAAAGATGAGTTATGAGACACGATATCTCTGGGTTTGAGGCGCGTTGCGTTGGCTCAAGAAATTTGTCTTATAAACGGTCGTTTGCAAGAAGATGGTTGACTTGTTTCCAAACCCACTACTTTTGTGAATGTGTGGTATCAGACTTTTCACTTGGATGTGGTTTGCGAATAGAGGGTTTACCTATTCGGCGAACCAACTCCTCTATGTAAAGACGTTGAAGCCTGCTGAAGGGCGATCACACGCCGCGCACACTTGGAGACAGAGGTAGTACAATAAGTGCGTGAAGCAAGAGTGAGCGCTCCCATCGAATCGGGCTATTAAGTGAAGTCCATTTTGAAAAGTTTACAGAGGTTGAAGTCGCGGATTTTGATGACAAGCAGATTAACACCTTTGCCCATAAGTGGTTTACAACTAATCAACCAGCCAAAGCAGAGGAATTTATTCAACAACTTCGGAAAAATGACCCGATTGGAGAACTGGCAACCAACCCGCTACTACTGACGCTGTTATGTTTAGTGTTTGAAAAATTAGCCAAATTCCCGGTTAATCGTTCAGAACTTTATGAAGAAGGAGTGGATATCCTACTAAAAAAGTGGGATGAAACGCGAGAGATTGAGCGAGAGCAGGTTTATAAAAATCTATCATTGCAGCGCCAGAAAGATTTACTCAGTCAAATTGCCCTAACGACATTTGAGCGGGGAGACTATTTCTTTAAACAGAAAGAACTAGAGCAGTATATTTCTGATTACATTGGCAATCTACCTGATGCCCAAAACGACCCGGAAGTGTTGCAACTGGATAGTAGGGCACTGCTGAAATCAATTGAAGCGCAGCATGGGTTATTAGTGGAAAGAGCGCAGAAAATTTACTCGTTTTCTCATCTAACCTTTCAAGAGTATTTCACAGCCAGAAAAATTGTAATTAGTTGTAATCCATACGTATCAGAGCAGCAGGATTGGCAAATTCTGATTGGTAAAATTACAGAGAAACGCTGGCGGGAAGTATTTTTGTTAGTGGTTGAGATGTTACCGAGTGCGGACTGTCTGTTGTCTTTAATAAAGCAGCAGATTGATGCGCTTTTAGCGACTGATGAAAAGTTGCAGCAGTTCTTATGTTGGGTCAATCAAAAATCGTGTTCAGTTCAAGTTCCGTTTAAAAGAACAGCAGTCCGAGCATTTTACTTCGATCTGGCTGTGGCTCCTGCCTCCAATCATTCGCCCGATCTTGATTGCTCTCTAAACCTTGCTTTTAAATTTGATTCTAATTTTATATTTCACGACGACTTTGACCTCAGTCCCGTTGATTTAAAACTCGATTTCTGTCTGTCTGCCACTCTCGCTCATGCCATTAACGGCGGTATAGATCCTGATTTTGTTACCCCTGACTTCGAGTTTGATTTTAACCTGTGGCAATCATTACAAAAACTTGAAGAGGAAATGCCAGATTGGAACGCTCATCTTCTATTTGATAAGTGGCAAACAGAAAATCTTCAAGCTTGGACGGAAAAATTCAGAAGTTTGATTATTAAGCATCGCAATATTGGTCATAACTGGCAGTTTAACGAAGAACAGAAGAAATTGTTTCACCAGTATTACAGCGCCAATGAGTTGCTTGCGGATTGCATCAATAGCACTTGTTGTCTGAGCAGTGAGGCGCGAACGCATATAGAAGAAACTTTATTGTTACCAATAGCTGAAATTGAGAACAGGAATTCTAGAGGTTGAATTCCAGCGTTTAATGCGTTTTTTTCAGCTACGGCACATTCTTTCCCAGAGTGTCTGTATAAAGCACATCCTGCAAAAATCTATAACCCGCCTGCTCCAAATCCCCCGCCAAAGAAAAAGTCAAACTCCGAATTCTAATCCTACCAACCCTAATATCCAACGGCTCAACTAAAGGCATCGGATACACCAAAATCGCCTCCTGACACCCCTTCGCCTCTGCATAAGCTACCACCTGAGCAATGTCACTCGATGCGGGTGCAGTAGGAACTTTGTACTTAGTATCCAACACATATTTAGCAACCCCCGTTGCCACATCTTGCAACACCAAATCAATGTCAAAATATATCTCCTTCCCTTCCCCCACATACAATCTTTCTTGAGATTTAATATCTAAACCCTGTGGCAATAGAACAGTTTCCCGATGTGCTTTTAACCACTCCGCCACAAACCGTTCGTAGAGTCGCGCCATGTCAACCAAAAACGGTAACATTGAGCGTTCCCCCATCTCAAAACTCGGCCCACTTTGCTCCAAAAAGAACCGACAAAGCGCGTGTAATAATCGATAATCTTCATTCAAACGATTATACTGTCGCCCCACACAAACTTGCGGACTCTTTGGCTGCAACGTCACCAATCCCTGTAACAAATGATAAGCTCGGCGCACAGTCGGTAACACCCGTTCCGTACACAAACCACTCCGAGCAATACACCAAACAGTCCAAGCTAAAATCTGATTCTCTTCTACATCAGCCGTGTGTTCCTCATAATCACATTGCACCTTAACATCCCAAGGTTTACTAATAACCTGCCGCACATTAATGCGTCCTCTTACATAAGGCAAATCCTCTGTTTTAGGCAGATAAGCACAATAAAATCCTTGACGACCTCGGTTAAGAATTCTACCAGCTAAAATCTCAGCCAATCGCTCATAAAAATCCGACAAACTTTGACAATCAAACAGCCCTTCTAAAAAGCGAAAACTCTTCAGGTCATAAGCATATTCCAACATCCCCAGGAGATTACCCAATTGCACTTTTGGACGCAAAGCCAAGTGGAAATCAGGCGTTAACGGGATGTGTCCCACCCATCCTCGTGCAGTCAGTCGCCATCGGTACCCAGTCTTAGGAGAAGGGAAATTTACAGCTACCTGTTTCTCATAATTGCGCCACAAAGTTTCCCCCACCGCATCGGGAATTTCCGACTGCGCCAAGAACACCGGAACATATTCAACTAACTCAATTATTCGTGGAGATACTGCACTCATAGACCAACTTGCTGCTTCACCTTATCCCAACGAAACTGATTTACCTTACTTGGTTGGTCAAAGAAATATTCCTCCAAATATGGCTCAATTTCTAGTTTCCAAATACTCTCAATCTGCTCGGTTATGCCGGGTCGCAGAAAGAAGCTAATACCTATTTCATAATGGGGATTCCCAACTTGTTGATTTAGCTGCTTTAAAACTTGAATTAATCCCTCCACCGGAAAACCACTTGAAGAATGATAACGACGTAAAATTTCGTAGTTTGGGTAGAGAGAAATAAAGGTAAAGCGACGGCGCAGTGCATGGTCTACTAACGCAATTGAGCGGTCTGCTGTATTCATCGTGCCGATAATCCGCACATTATCTGGAATGCTGAAAACTTCACCAGATGCTAAAGAAACTTCTTCATTGCGGTACTCCAATAAATACATCAATTCGCCAAAAACACGGGCGACATTAGCGCGGTTAATTTCATCAATAATTAAAACACAAATATTCTCACAGTTACGTGCTTTCTGGCAAAATTTTAGAAACCGCCCATCAACCAACGGGTAGTCTAATTCTCCATTTTTTCTCTGCGGACGGATACCTTGCACAAAGTCCTCATAAGCATAAGCGGGGTGGAACTGGACAACATCCATAAAACCGTCACCACCACCAATTAAATGTTTAGCTAACTTCTTAGCAATATAAGTCTTACCTGTGCCAGGCGGCCCATAAAAAATTGCCTGCTTAGTGCGCTCAAGCGCCTCTAACCAAAACTTTAATGTTTCTTTCTCAACTCCAGTATCTTCTGCACATTGGGCTAAAGTATATTCTGGTTGCAAATTCATTTCTTCGATATTAAAGGAAGGCTCAATAACTTCATCTACTTGTGGTAATTCTTTACCAGGAAAATCATACTTCTTAACACCAACCAGCCAATGACAAAACATATCGAATAAGTCATCGTCTCGCAAAGCTGGTACGCCAGGTATGTGCATATCTTGAGCCAATTCCTCAATCAGCTTACGTCCGGTAATGTTTATGGCTGGATAATCTGTCAGCTTTTGACTATAAGATGTATTAGCGAAATAATTGAGAACTGGGCGCGATTTGTTATTAATTAACAAAAAATCATCAGGTCGGAGTGCGTTCACGATAGGGGTAAGCATTCCTGTCTGGAAACCCCTAGAATAGGGCAATGCCGAAAACTCCTGACAAGCTGCTGATAATTGAGTAGGCTCTTTATGGCAGCGACGGATAAAATTAAAAATCGATACTGCTACTTTCTGCCAATTTTCTGGCTTTGTCCACTTCGCCCCCTCAAACCATTCTTTTATGTCTTTTGTGATAGCTGGAGCCTGATGTATCCAGGCTCCTCTTTGAAGATTGTTAGCGCTTTTCCCGTAAGGTAATAGCTGTAGCAGGACGGCTTCTGTTACGTCTTCTCCAGCATCCGATGCCGAGGCGATCGCCTCAAAATTCCTCTTCCCCTGCTGACGCTGCTCATTATATGCGGCTGTGTGACGCAGCCCAGCGGGTGTGTAGGGATATGAGGTGACAAATTCTTGAAACAGTCTGACAAATTCAGCTTTCTTTTCCACTACCATGAAGCATTCGTATTTTTGGAGATGATTTAATAGTTTAATCAATTAGTCTGGTTATTATTGGTCAGTTATTATTGCTTTTTTATCTTCTCCGAGAGCTTTAATAAACTCATATTCACTATCTTTCAGGTAACGATAACTTTGGGGAGGACGCAAGTAAGACAACTCTTCTTGCAAGCGTTCTAATTCAACAGGTCTTTCAAAATGCCTGATATTTTTTATAAGGATACCAACGATTAATGATGCTCCTTTATAATAGCTGTTAAATTCTTGTTTGCTAATGCCAACATGGTCTTGGAACTGATTCCAAAACTTTCTAAGCTCTTGACGCGATGCTTTACTTTCAATCACCCCATCCACCTCAAATGAGCCTACAAAAACCTTTTCAGGAGATGAAACATAAACTAGAACAATGTCTCCCTCAGTTAAACGAGTGCGAACTCTACGTAGTTCAACTTTCTTCGTTTGGTCTTTGAATATTTTCTTGGCGTATCCAGGTTTTATTGACAGTAAAAGGATAGTATTAGGCATGGCAGTTCAACTTCAGTGTGAAGCCTGAATTGCTAAATTATACACTTTGATAAAGCATTCAGGCGAAATTTTTTCAGGACAAAGAAACGATAAGTTTTTTTCGGAGAATTGCCGAAGTTGTTCTGATGTAATAGGAATGTCAAATAACTCTATATCACTAAAGCAAATTGCCATTATATTACCATGCTTGTCTTGATTGACCTGATCAATATCGCTCAACTTATATACCCCTAATCGTTGGAAACGTTGATAAAGCTCCTTGGGTTTGCCAACGACAACTTCATCTACGTAAGAGCAGGCTCGAACAGATTGTAGTTCGTAGTATCCTTTACCTTTACCTACTTTCTTCTGGGTTCCACTCACATACCAGAGAATTCGACAGGGAGCTTGTAATCCTCTTGAGTTCTTCACAGAGCGATAGTAGACAGCTTCACAGTTAAATGCCAGTTCAGGTTTTCTTCCTAAAATAGCTTGATTAGCTAGCTTCTCATCGAATAAATCTGCTGCCCATCTAGGTTGAATTGGAATGATAAACGTAGGAATCTCAGCGTCAATAATTTTAGCCGGAAACAGGAAGCGTTCAATGTCTACTGATGCTTGTACATCTGTAATAATGTTTTCTGTATTAAGACTCTCTGCAAATTGAAGACAAATCTGATATTCCTGTCCGAAAGTAGAGCCTAGAGTAATCAGACGCTCTGATAACTCAGATGCAGTTTTAGCTAATGCTAAGTTTATCTTCAGCCACCCATTTTTAACACCTCGGAAGCGAGCATTCTCCTGAATGGATGCCATAACGGTTTCCGCTAAATACAAATCAGTAATTCTTGTAAACTGTCGCTGTTCGCGAGCAGAATGTAATATAGATTTAAAAATTAAGTGGCGTACAAGCGTCCCTGATAGAGGATTATTTACAACCCGCAGCATTGGAATCTCTAGCTCATGTTTTTTCTGCCTGCCATACACAACCAAAGCTAGTGGTTGATTTTCTCCTTCTCTAACAACCCAACACTCAAATTTATCTGATTCAGCCAGAAACCTACGTAGCTGCTGCTGGAATTCTGCCTTAGTTTCTCCCTGTTCTTCGCACTGAAAATAGTTAGTTAAGAAATCTTCTTGTCCCTTTTGAACTGGTATTTGTTCTAGCTGCGTAGTTCCGGCTAAACGTACAGGTTGATAGTCAAGTTTTCTGCGAAGTTCTTCTAGCTGAGTAACTAAGTCGTTAGGGCGAATGATTGACAATTTGAAAGTTTCATAAATTTCACTACTTAACTCTAACAATTTACTATCTAGGGTGACAAAAACTTGAGAATCAGAGGCAATGGTTCTAGCTAAGTGACGCACCTCAAGTTCATCAATCACTGCCCCTTTATCAGACAAAAAACTACTTAAGGAATGAACAACAGAATCAAAATTTTGTTGGCTGCGTAAGCGGGTAAATTTTTGTTGAGCAAAGCACCGTTGATTATTCCTTTCTTTGCTATCATTCAGTAAAGTTATTTTATTAAATATTTCATCGGTTATACACAACTCTAATTCAGTCTGTAGCCAATCAGCGAATAGAGATTTTGATTCAGCAAAATCAGTTTCTTTATCCGTATAAATTTCTTCAAAAATTTGCGTATCAATAACTACACATAGTCTCGATTCAAGTTTCTGTGTAGGAGCAGCATCAAATAATTCTGCATGACCGTGGTCGAACCACCAATATATGAGTAACTTCCCCTCTTTATTTTTTCCGGGCTTATCATGTTTTGCAACAAAACCTAGCCTAGACCACGTTTTTTCTAATCCAAAATCCTCACGGCAATGCAACCCAATTCCACTAGATTGTTTAGTTATTTGTTTGAGGTAATCGATAAGGAATTTGGGTACCCCTTTACCGCGATGTTCTGAAGCTACGCATAGATGAACTAGGCGATGGCGATTATGTCTTCGGGTATACTCATATAACACATAGCCGATGCACCCCACTTGAGGCTCAATAGCTACAAATATATTTCCGTCTCTGGCGTGGTCAACAAAAGCAGTATGAGCAAGAAAGCCAAGAGTTCTTTTATTGGCATCCCCCAGTTTTATGACATCTGGCAAATGGGGGGATCGATCGTCAATCACTTCAATTTTCACTTCCACTGTCTCTCTGCTTTTACTTGGGTGTCTCTGCGTCGTGCTTGAGAGTAAGTCATTGCCTCTCAAGTTCAGAATACCCAACATCCATATTCTGATTACGCCCCACGTGGAATGTTTGATTGAGAGCCTGATTGTTGGGTTGGTTCCATCGGGTGGGCGCTTGAATGTCTAGGTCAAGGTTCGGATGCTCGTCATCGGAAGAAATATGTACGATACCTATTAAATAGGTACTGACCAGCTATGCGAGTACATATTTAAGCTTGAATTCAGGTTGGAACTGAAGTTTGGCAGTAAGGGATTAGGAGTTTAGAATCAAACAAAAAACGCACAACCCGCGTCCCCTAATGAATAAAATTTATAGTACATTTGTTCTATGACTTAGATAATTAGGCTTGAAAAGCTCTAAATAAAGAGCGCACATGAGCGAATCCAATCTGAGATTCCAACTCCAACAATGGACAACCATAGAACCCTAACGTTGCCGCACCACGGACGGGGAAAGCTTTGAGGTGGTATACCTTGGAGTTTGGTATCCCGTTACGGACCAACCTAGTAGCCGCGGAACTCTGGTCATGGCTCTCGCGAGAAAGCTGTGAGATCAATAACTTTCTGTTCTCGGTGGAATACGACGCCCGTGCCACAACTTACGAGAGGGACAGAAATCAACCCTTCTGTTCGAGTAGGCATCGGTATCCGCAAGGCCTGGAAATTCTGAGATGGGGAAAACGTCATCAGGCTGATTCCTGAACTACTTCTGGAGGAGTATGTGAAGCAACTGGAGCGACTCAGTAGGGAGGAAAAAGACGATGAATGAATTCCAACTATAGTAACGACTCCGACAGTGAATTTGCCACATAGCTTAAACTTGGTAAAATCTCAAGAAATTTCTCTGCGATCGCGTTACCCAGTTCCTTCGGCTCTAGCTTATGCAGTCCACCCCCATATACTCGACCCTCACCCATCAGTGTCTCATCATCCATCTGATTGAGAGCCTGCCACACCAACCGTAGCAACTCAGGCTTCTTCAAGAGTGCCTTCTCCAAAGCTGGTTTCGGATACAACATCAAGTAGACATTGGTTGCCGTCGCCATTGAGTGATTCAGGATAAATCGGAAGGGTCTACCTCTACTGGTGTTCTGACGCCCCATATAGGTGCAGAGGAAAGGGGAAGGAGGACGCTTTTCCTGTGAATACCAGGGGGAGCGATGCTTGCACAGATAGCGATCGCTAATTCCATTCTCTACTCCCATCTGGAGATATTTCCAAAGCGACGGATACTTGGCTTTCACCTCGTATAAAGGCAAGTTGCACGTCAGTAGGAATAGCTTGCTTTCCAAAATTGGATTACCAACACTATCAGCTTCAATCTCATCAACTGATAAAAACCGGGGACTAGGCAGAATCGGCTTTAAGAACTCAAGAGGCAGTTGGTGAGTAGAAACTTGCTCTGGTGTCAGCACGAAGAAATGGTTAGCTCCAGTCGCCAAACCCCGTTTAATCGTGAATAAGTCTGACAATTTCAACGGCAGAAATTCGGAATTTCTGCCCTCAGAGGAAAGCGGCATTCGCGAGGTAGAGGCGGTGTCCTTAAGCTTCAACTGCTGACTATTGGAATTCCTGTTACTATACCCCAGCCCAAACTTAGTCCACTTGACCGTATGGCGTAGCACCTCCACTGAAACCAACTCTCTCACTTTTGGTGCTGTCAGACTCCCGCCATAAGTGAACTCAACAGCATGATTTACTGGTGGCAAAGCCTTCCTGAACCAAACAACTGCACTAGACACCAGTGCATCTTCAAACTGCACATCATCAGGATAAAAACGATGAACGCGCAGCAAGGTAACTTGATTCAGTAGGTACTCCTTTACTTGCTGTCCATAATTCACGTCCATAAACCCACTGGGGATAAGCCACCCAGCCAGAGCATCAGAAGCCATCCAGGCATCTGAAATACAGAGGAAGTGGCAGTAGAGTCCGGCTAACCCGCTCAGCTTTATACCGGATGTCTGCTCCGTTGTCCTTTTGAGCCGCAGCTTCTCAAGCCTGGTCAAATGATGATGTCGGACATACGGCGGGTTGCAAATGAGCAAGTTAGCTAGAGCTTCGTCAGAGTTGGGAGGTTTAGCTTGGGTGAAGTCAGCGATAGAGAGTTGTAGCGGCGTGTCACCCCAAAGCTTAATCGCTTCATTCCCGTAATGGGGGTCAATTTCGTAACCTACTGCCGAAACAATTTGTGATAGAGGAAATCGCTGCAATAATGCGGAGTAGAAAGAACCAGTCCCAAAAGCCGGGTCAAGAAAACGAATCTTGAAGTTTGATGGTAATAGCCCTCTGGCATATTCCAGAATGTCTGTTGCCAGTGCCGTTGATGTGGCAAACTGACCAAGCTGATTTCGCTCAGTTTGGGTTTTGGCAGAATCAAGTTGCTTATTTAGCAATGCTCGTGTTAATTCAGTCGCTGACATTCCGCTTATGTTTTACACTCCAAACAACGCTAAGTCATCGATGCGATGTTCCCATACCCAATCAATGCCTTCGGCTGCTTCATAGCCCAAATAGCCACTATCAAAGTAACCGCAAAGGAACAGAATAAAACGAATATTATTGCCGTAGTTGAGTCTTAATTGAGCGACTTTAATAGCTTCTTCTTTGCGTCGCTTGTTGGGATTGGTATAGTCCCCAGCGGATTTTGCTTCAATCAGTAACGGTAAGTCACTAGGGCTGGACTGAAGCGGCTTAATTACAGTGTCAATCGGGATATTAACCTGTTTAATGCCTCCCTGTAAGCTCACCGGAATATTGAGCCGAAACGAGAAAGTACCAGGCTGCATCGTTTGAAAGCTTAACCCGGCTCCTCCCCTAATGTATGAATAGCCACGCTGTTCCAGCCACTGCCTAATTGTAGCCAGCTGTCTGCGCTCTTGGGCATTGCGAACAATCGGGTCAGCAAGCGCACCACATAGACGATCTGCAACAATTGTCGCTGCTCGGTGAACTTGTGTATCGGTCGGTTCCAGCCCGTTCTCCAGCCAGGGAAAGATGTCTTTGTCGGTCAGTCGTGCAATGATTTGACTGATTTTCTGAAGTTCAGCATCAACTAATGTACTGCTCATCCGGGGTGAAATTCGCTGTTTCTCTTCCATGTTTTTGACAAGGTTGGGCGAAACTCCCGCTAGACCAATCAAGCGATCGCGGGCGATAGGCGGTGCTGTCGCCATGCGGAGTATAGGCAGAACTTCTGGATGTTGCCGCAATACAGCGGGTGTGATGTTCGTTAGATTAGCTGTCCGGGCTAAGGCGGATTCGACAGAGATAGTGGTGGCAATGCGAGTATCGCGGTATGCGGTGGGAGCGAACTGCATGAACCAACGGTTGTAGAAGTCTACCGACTGGGCGATATCTGGCTTCCACAAGTGGGGTTTGTCGGCATTTACTGGCACTGCGTTCCTCTGTATGACCTGAGTGAGACAACCCTTGATTCTCGCCTCATTTGAGTCACTATTGCCCATTCAGAGGCTAGAGTCGCTGCTATGTGCTTGTCTTGGGTGACAGCTTAGGCTGTTTATAAAGTGTGAGTGCTTCGCTGGTTGGGGTTGATGGAAGAGGCGATCGCGCTGGCATTCGTCCTGGGGGTCACGTTTCTAGAAGAGAGCCGTCTAGGTGGACAACACCCAATGCCGCCAAACTACTTAACAAATTTTCGGATAAATACCTATGCAAATCTAGATATGCAAATATAATATAGGAACGGAATTGAGGAAAAGCCCATTTCAGAGTTTGTTAGTCCGAAAGAAGCATCGGAGCGCCTTGGGGTTAGCGTGGATACTCTCAGGCGTTGGGAGGCGGCGGGAAAGATTAAGGCCATGAGGACGCCAACAGGACACAGAAGGTACGACATGACTTCATTAGTTACGGGTAGCGAGGAAGTCCAAACGCTTGAAAAGGGGAGTCTGCTAGGAGAGGATACCCTGCAACAGATAGCCAAGGGCTTATGTGAGTATGAACAGCAAATCCCCAAAAGCCTCTGGGCATATCCGGCTGCCTTGCAATTAGGGGTAGAGAAGCTGGCACTTGCTTGTTTAATAGCGGGAGTGCGTCAACCGATACAAGGAGTTCCTGATTTTGTTTCCAGATGGGCACAGCTCCCCTTAAAAGATTGGGATATAGAAATTGATTGCCCTGAAGAATGGCTTGATAAGCAACTAATAGAAGACCAAAAGCCGAGTGGGTTTTGTATTGAAACAGCAGGGGAATACTTCGATGACTGGGGGAATTTCCAAAAGAAAGTGATTAATGAGGTAATGACTAAAGCTGCACAAAACCCTGAACTATATACGAGGTTTAGGAAGTATCTTATTGAAACCCCTGTGGTAACAAAGGGACAAATTTTTGTTGATAGTGCAGTAGATTTTAAGCCAGTGCAAGACCTTCTGCTCAATAGCTATGAAAAAGTTCCAGAGTCTTACAAGTTAGGTGAAAAATTTTACTGTTGCGGTCATTGTGGTGGTCTAATGTATTTGACCAAAGATGATGAATTAAAGTGTGAAAATAAACATTGCGCTAAGGAAAAAAAGAATCCTGTCCCTTTAGCCGATAATCAGTATGATGAAATCTTCTGGCTTAAGAAGGATTTGCGATATTTTATTCATCGTCCTGGTAAAGCAGAACTCAGGCTAGAAGAGAGATTGAAACAGTTAAACCTACTAGAAGTTAAGTTATATCCAGAACTCGACCAATATGACTTACATTTAGTTTTTCCAGATGGAACAGTCTGGGCAGTTGACGTAAAGTTTTGGGAATCTGCATATAACTTAGCAAAAAAAGTCAATCAGCCTATTCGTAAACTCAAGCATCAGCCCTACGATGAATCCTTTTTTGTCTTTCCTGATGAACTGAAAAGTTATGGTCAGGAGTACATTCAAGAATTCAGGGGTTACTGTAACGTGCCGCTCAAGAAATCTCAGGTAATGTTTGAAGGCTCATTTGTACAGAAAGTTATCAAAAAACTAGGAATTTAAAAATGAGAAATACTGCTCAATGGTATGCATCTCTTAAAGATGATTTAGATAAAGATTTATGTGAGGTCGAGTTAGGGCTGTACTTGTTGAGCGTCTTGGTTCCTGACGCTAATGCTGACAGTCTGTGGGTTCTACTGACTGGTTATCCTTCCTCGCATCCAGAATGCCAAAATTGGACGGAAAATCAGTATCGAATGTTGGCGATCGCTCGTCATCTCTTGCCACACTTCGATAGTCCATTTATCTGGAAAGAAGCCCTACAGCGTTATCGAGACTTTCCGTCTGATATTCGTGGGTATGAAGTAGGGGAATCTTGGGAATAT
Source organism: Trichocoleus sp. FACHB-6 (assembly GCF_014695815.1). Lineage (NCBI taxonomy): Bacteria > Bacillati > Cyanobacteriota > Cyanophyceae > Leptolyngbyales > Trichocoleusaceae > Trichocoleus > Trichocoleus sp. FACHB-6. The sequence goes on along the minus strand of NZ_JACJOY010000008.1, from coordinate 43,680 downwards.
CTAAGGCGAACCAATATTACAGTTGCCAATCACCGATTCCAGATTTATAACGATGCCTTAAATAAGCCAGTAGAGTTATCACAAAGAAAGGCGCTTGCCTGGGCAAAAGCTGGAAATTATAAGTGCGAAGTAAAAGGTAAAAAGGAAACCGTTGCGATATCGTCCTTGATTGCCAATTTCCAACGTCCACCAAATCATAATATAGCTGGTGTGCGGTTGAGGAATCCGCTGCAAGTATCTTGGGCTGAACTTAGGGAAACAGCCGAATGGATGGATGAGCAAAGGCGTAATAGGGGACTAAAGCCCAAGTGGGTAAGCCTTGTCAGAAAAATCAAGCTACAAGTATTTAATGACACCCAAGAATTAGTTGATGCTGAGACTTTAACCATCAATAGAATACTGCATTTAGTAGGGATGGTGTCATCCGGCAAGTCCAACTTAATGAAAGTTTTAGCAGTCTATGCGTGGCGTAAAAAATTGCACGTCACGCTGGTAGTAGCGGATGTGCTACAAATCTTTGAGTTGACTAAGATGTTTGCCGAAGTTGGAATTACTGACGTGGCTCCTATTTTGGGGAGTTCCAACAAAGCTAGCCACTTAAATAGATTACACAAAGCCGTTTACAACTCTAATCCAAATGAAGCTTTTAACCAAGACCATCCGGGGTTCCAATGGCTGAGTAATACTTGCCTATTGACACCTTCAGTTAAGCCTGAGATGACTACATCATTTGAAATTGGTACGCAGCCATGTTTTAACTTGGAACCTATAGAGACAAACAATGAAGAAGAATCAGAGCCATCATCCAAGAACAAAGCTTGTCCAGCTTACGGTGTATGTCCCTCTCATAAAAAAGACTGCGATCCAGTTAACGCTTCTATATGGATTGCCACACCAGGAAGCTTAGTTTATAGCAGGGTTCCACGAGCAATAAACCGAGAGAGCATCCTGTATTTTGAATTGGTTTGTAGGCGCAGCGATTTGGTCATCGTGGATGAAGTTGACCAACACCAAGCCTATCTGGATAAAGCATCTAGCCCTGATAAGACATTGTGCAGACCTGCTAGAGATGCTTGGTTGAACAAGCTTCACGATTATGTTGAAGCCAAATTGAAGCATGAAAAGTCAATACTTCTTGAGAATGAGATTGTCTCAGATTGGTGGGACGCTTGTCGTATAGCCAACGGAACAGCTGATAAAATATACCACCTATTGAGCAATGAAAATGACTTAGCTAAATGGCGAGACTCCAAGCATTATTTTACGGACTGGCTATTGTTGCGAGAGGTCGCTACGTTACTAACAATAACAGACCCGGATAATGCAGAACAATCTCAACAATGCGATGCCTTAATGAAGGGTACGTTTGAGCCATACATCAGAAATTTAGACAACGAGCATAATCCCTTATTTCCGTTAGCTAAAAAAGACAAAAAACGTGCAGCTATTCAGCAATGGGTTCAGCAAACTGCAACTGTTGCCTTGTCCCCGGAAAAAATCAAGGAAATTGCCGTCAAACTAGAGTTTGCCTTGCTAGTTTGTGTTCTGCAAAGCAAGCTCTCCTTTATGATGAGCAAATGGCGACAGGTGCAAGGAATCCTCAATCTGGATACATCAGATTCAATGTGGTTTGATGCTCCCCCACCAGACTTTAATGCGGTTATTCCAGCAATGCCAATGGGGAATCAATTGGCGTTTCAGTACCACAAATCCTACAGAGAGTCATTAGGCAGCTTACAGTTTTTCCGCTGCACGGGCGTTGGACGTTGGTTGTTACTGCATTTTGATGAATTATTCAAAGGAGATAATATTGCCAGTCCGCACCTATTGCTAATGTCGGGAACAAGTTGGGCGGGAAAATCCCCTGCATACCATGTTGATATACCTGTTTTTGGAGTGCTTGTACCAGATACATCAGAGGAAATAGTCATAACCTCAAAGTTTTTAAAATTTTCTGATAAGCATCAAAACCCTATCTCTGTGTCTGGAGCTGGAGATAATAAGCGTCGTAACCTAGAACAAATTGTTACCAATTTAGTAAAAGAAGACTATCTAAATGACAATATCAAAGAATTGAAGGGTAGAAAAATATCATTAATGGTTAATAGCTATAAACAAGTTAGGTGGGTTTATGATTGCCTAAAAAATTTAGGATGGGAAGATAATATCGTAGCTCTTTCTCCGGATGATGAAGACTCGGAAATTTGGGACGACAACCCAGAGAATTATAAGTTGTTGCAACGGGGGCGTTCGCCGGATTTTGCTACAAGGCCTGAACCAATTCTGATTAGTCCAATCAAAGCATTTGAGCGAGGGCATAATATTGTTGATGAGAATGGAATCGCGGTAATTGGAGCGGCTTACTTTCTAGTTTTACCTCACCCTGTTCCTGACGATTTATCTTATGCGATTCACTCCATCAACCGTTGGGCGATCGACAATTATAAAACGGCAACAGGGGAAACATTAAAGAAACTAGGTAAGGAGTTTCGCGACGCTGCGTATCGTCAATGGCTTCACCTGCTGCACCTCTCGCTGAAATTAAGGACTCTACCCGAAGAGGATCGAAAGGCTGTGCATTGGGATATTCTTGTTTCTCTTTGGCAGGTAATAGGGCGTCTGATTCGTGGCAATGCCAATGCACAAGTTTTTTGGTGTGACGCCAAGTTTGGGATAAATACCGCTAGAAACCAAGATGGTAAAGAAGATATTGCTGCCAGCAGTGTCATTGTGGGGATTGTAAATTTACTGCGTCCTTATTTTGAAAATGACCCGCAAATTCCCCTACCCGATCGCTTGGTAGTGCAATCTCTCTACCGTCCTTTTTATCATGCGATCGCAAAAACTAAAAACCTTTCTGGTTTACCCCAAGTCAATCTCTAATTACTTATAGGTTATCCCTCATGGCATACCCAACAATCCGTTTATGCGCTTTCAGATTAAAGTCTGACTTGCCAACGCAAGAATTTTATGTGATGAATTTCCCTGAAGAAGCAAAGGAAGTCATCAGACGGATTACAGCAAAAAGGGATAAAACATCAATTGATAAAACAGCTCTTCCTGTCAAGTCCCTTTATAAAGGATTAAGACTAGTTCCTGGTTTAATTCACCTTGGCAATGTATCACCTAAATCCGAGGAGTTTTGGTTATACAGTTCTCACCCATTAGACACAAAAAAGTTGTCGGCAATCTTGTCTTATTGGATAGATATAGAATATCCCGACGAACCATGCAAGAGAGGGAAAGTTGGCATCACTGCTCAGGAACGACAATTGGCAATGAGTTATCTGTCTGCTGACAAATTGGTTTGGGAAAAGAGAGAGGTATCCTATACAAATCATTTTTTGACTCATCCAAATGGAACGGCTAACCTGTCTAGCAATGACTTTATTTTGTTGCCTCACATTTTAGCGACAGAACTAACCAAACCAGGACTAGAGTTTGAAGTGGATGGCGAAAAACTTCAATTTTACCGAACTATACCATCAAGTGGAAAAGGAGCAGAGTTAATCTCTTGGCACCCATTAAATTATACAGAAGACGGACAAATTTACTATTATTCAATCGTTTTAAAATTGAGAATGGTGCTGGAGCCTAACTTACATTACCCCCGACTAGATGTTAAGCCAAGCATTAGGCGCTGGCTCAGTATCAAGGATTCTCAATTGTCAAAGAGTCACGGCAGTAACGCTTACATCCGTGCCAAACTGAATTGGGGACAAGCACTAAATCCTGATGAGTTGACAGAATATTTACTCCCTTGCCGGATGGTATTAAAGAACGGTGTAGCCAACTGGGATGAAAACTTAGCTATATTGCTGAAAAAATTAGACATTCTTTCGGTGACTCCGCAACAAATATTGGCTAATTATTCGGAAGCTTTAATAGGTAATCCTAACATTGGCATTACCTATAAAGAAGGGATGAAACCCAAGCATAAAGTAGCTAAAGGATTACCTACAGTTAATACTCACGAACTCTTAAGCCAAATAGCTGATGTATTAAAGTATTATTGGCAACCAATAGATTGCCAACGTAAAGATTATAAGACAAACAAGCAGTCAAGTCAGTTCTTTGACTTGAAAAAACCAGAAAAAAATTTTGACGAGCCTATTCTCAGGAAAAAAGCCGAAACCGATAAGCAATTTGCAGCCAGAAAAAAAAGACTGTTACGCAAACAGGAAACAGAACTGAAGAAATGTGTTAAGAAAAAAAGAGAGTCAGAATCAGATTACCAGTTGCGTCGCGAAGGACTCTTGAAAAAACAGGAGTTAGAGCATCTTAGCTGGCAACCAAATCTAGAAGAAACGGAAAAAGCTTTTCAGTTGAGACTGGAGCAGTTTTATGAAGAACGTAGTAGCGAACAAGCAACGTTACGGCGTGCAATTCGTTCATCCGTTGGCGAACATTTAACAATTTGGATTTGGTACATCAATGAAGAGAATCTGGTAGAACGTCTCAAAGCTATAAAATACTGCTTAGGGTTGCCAGAGGCAGCACCGGGAAGTTACTCCTTTCCGGAAGGTTTAACAGTGGCTATCTGCCTACATGAAGTTGCTGGCTTAGCACAGCGCCTAGATTTATCTCCGGAATCCAAACCGAACAGTACAGAGCGAGAAAAAGCTATAAAGAAGCGAAGGGATGAGATAGCTGCTCTTGTGCAGCCTGTTAAATCTAAACTAGCTGGAAAAGTGGGAGTTTGGTTTGAACTTTACGAGAAAAATTATTGGAAATTTGTAGAAAAAGATAAAGAGGGTAAAGAAAATGAAAAAAAATCTTTGCTAGCACCTTGGGGAGACCCTAAAAGTTCTATTCGTCTTGGTTTTGCTGATGAGGGACTTATCAGCAAATTTATTACTCCAGAACAAAAAAATTATTGTCAGAAAGCTATCTGTAGCTTTATCGACCTGTTGCGCTCTTTAGGAGTTCGGATGGCTCCGTCTCACATAACACTTCCCAAGGTAAACAAAGATACCCCTATCAATGAAGTAGGATTATGGCTAGTCAATCGAACTTCCGAAACTAGCGGTGATGGGAAACCGCAAACAATTCCCGTCATTGTCAAAATGTCTTCTTTGACTGCTGAAATTAGTGCTATTTTCCCCGGTCTAGAATCATGGATACCCTATGATGAAGCCTTGACCCGCATAAACAAGGAGGGAGAAGGCTTTACCAATGACGATAAAGGTAAAGCTAAAATCCGTACATTTATTCAGGAGACTCTCAACAAGAAAGAGTTAAGAGGCAAGCCGACATTACTGTACTGTCTAGCTCAGAATATCCGTCAACAATGGACGTGGCTACAGGATACACAAATTTCCGTCAAGGGATTATCGTTTGCCGAGCGAGACAAACCCGTTTTTGAGGAATTCGCTGGACTGCGTGTTATCCGACTGCGCTCTGGGGATGAAACATCCGAGTGGTTTGGGATGGATGGGGAAAAAGTATCTGGATTTATTACTGGTCTATTCAAAAATCTAGACAATGATCGTGTATTTTTTAGTATTGGTAAGAAGCCTTCAACGATGAGTGACATTCTCAAAGATTTATCTAGGATAGAGCAACCTGGGAAACCTTGGGTGCATCCTTCTCTTGTGGAGATTGCCATAGGCTACTATCAAGAGGATGACAAGGATAACTTACTAGATTTAGCTGCGATCGCTCACGAATCCCGTCATGGAGTTTTGCAATATGAAGACTTCTTGGAAGTGCCTAGAGTCCTTCATTACGCTAAACAGATGGCTGATTATGTCCTCATGCTAGATGACGATGATGACGCATCTGATAACTGATGTATCTCGAACAAATGCATTCTCGCAGCGGGTGAGTAACTCCCGACATACGCCTCGTAAAGCGTGGGAGCCTGCCATAGTACTGCGCTATTTGGTAGTTCGACCTTTGCTAGGAATTGATAACTTCTCCACAGCTTTTCGTTTAGTTTCCTCTCCCCGACGGTCATATTTAGCCACCACCTCCGGCGAAGAGTGTCCCGCTAAAGAAGCCACCGTCACAATATCAACCCCTGCATCCAGTAAATCCGAGCAAAATGTCCGCCGAAAATCGTGAGGAGAAAACAGATCGACCTCAGCTTCCAGTGCCCGTTTGCGAAGAATCATCAGCACCGCTTGGGGCGTTAGAGGTCTAATATGGATTCGACCCCGTTTCCAAGTAGGACACAACAGCGCACCTGGAGAACGTCCCCTGACCTTCAACCAATCTTCCACCAGTGCAATAGCATCGCTTGGAAGGTACACCGTGCGGTTTTTCCCGCCTTTACCACCCCGTACCTTCACTTCCCCCGTACTCGCCTTAAAATCTTTCAACTCTAAAAACACCACCTCAGCCCGACGCAACCCCACCCGAAGAATCGCAATCAAAGCCGCATCTCTAACACCCGCAGGCGTCAAGTCATTGTGGCACGCCTCAAATAACGCCGCAATTTCATCCTCGCTTAAGGCACGGCCCCTGAGTTCCGGATTGCTCCGAATCTGAGGTAAATCAATTGCCTTGGCATAAGCAGTCGCATCCATCAAATCCAGCCGCAGCGCTTCTTTAAGTACCCGTCTCAAGGCACACATCATCTTTCTGACCGTCTCCGGCTTTCGCGAGGCCAGTAACGCTCCCTGCACCGCTGCCGTGTGCTGATACCGCAACGCCGCCCAATTGAGCGTCATCGCGTCACACTGACCTTGAGTGAGCAGAGACGCGATCGCATCCAAGGACTGGCGCATCGTCAGTCGAGAGCCGGGAGACAAAAGAGAAAGGTACACCGCTGCTGGGTGAAGCGTCAGAGGCAGCGGCTCGGTCAGTATCAACTCAGAGGTGTCCCAAGAGACAATCCGGGGCATAAATTTATCAGAAGTAAGCTTCTCGATATTACTCCCAATTGTCCGTCATGCGGTGCATTCAAGCTGTAAACAAATAAAAAAGTCAAACAATTAAATAAAAAAGTTCTACAATTTCTGGATGTGCGCTTCTACGCACAACCCCGGAGACCTTTGTATGGGTAGATGCAAGCAATGGTTTGAGCGGATGCAGACAGAAGACCTAAGAGCGCTGACGCCACTCATTTGGGGCTATATTAATCCCTACGGCATCTTTCGGCTAGATATGAACGAACGATTGCAGCTTGAACAGTAACAGAAAAATCAGCTAGAAATTTTTCTGTAATGGCTACCTGGAAAGCGTTTCAGCCATTGCATTGCTGCTCAGTGCAGCGAGGCTACTTTTCCCCAGGAAGGGCATCAAGACCTCTTTTATATCCTTTGAGCAAAGCTAAACGCATTATCCCTAGACGGATGAGTGAGCAGGGGATAACATCTGCTTTACAAAGAAGAGGTGAGCAAGCGGATATAGCGCCCTTTTCTCCTCACAATCTCAGAAGAACCTTTATTAGTAACCTCTTAGATGTGGCAGCTGATATTGTGACTGTATCTCAACTGGCGAGTCATTCTTCTCCTAGCGTGACATCCAGGTATGATAGACGAGGGGAAGCGGCGAAGAGGCGGGCAATTGATTTACTTAATGTACCTTACAGTGGGCGTAATCCTCGTTTATCTACAAGGATTAGGGTCAAGACCGATAAAGGGACAAGAACTCAGGGGATATCTTTCGGGGCGGACGATCCCGAACTAAGCACTCGTCCGCGATGCACCTAGCAGTGTGATGGACAGGTACGACCGACACCAAAGACGGACAAGGCAACGGCGGGTTTAAGCTTGGTCTCAACCCTGAAACTCTATCACGTTTAACTTGACACTTTGCAAATCATTTATCGAAAGCTAGAAAACTACAATAGACATATCCAGAAATTTACAAAACCTCTCTATGTCTGGCTTTCCAGCATTCTAAAACAAGAGCGTTCGCACCCCTAAAGGTTTGAAATTATACCGTTTATCGATGCGATTACACCCTCTATAAAACCATCAAGAAAACGCAAGGGTTGGCCAACTGACAACTGTCTACAATGCAGTTTTAAACAGAGTTACAACTATTCCTGCTAGAGAACCTAAAAGCAGCACTACGTTTGCCAGCATACTAATTCCAAAGCCTAGTGCCCGTTTTTCAGCAGCTTGATAATAGCCCCAAGCATATAAAACACGACCAATTACCCAGACTGCACCAATTCCAGCTCCCCAGACTGGATTTACGAATTGGGAGAACAACCACAGGGCAGGCAGGAAGAGTATTAGTTGCTCTAAGGTATTTTGCTGCACTCGCAGCACTCGCTCGAAGTTAGGGTTTCCCGACATTTGCGGAGCAGCAATCTTGTATTTATTTCTAGCTCTACCCACATTTATACTGACAACGAAGTAAAGGATGAGAGCTAGAACGGTTACTAAACTAGGCAAAGGTGGCACGCTATATACTCCTACTCCATTTACTAGCACCTTGACTTTTTAGAGGACGTTGCAGTTCAATGAAATGATTGAGAAATCAAGCCTTTAACACGCCACATTATCACTGTGAAGTTGCTAATAGCTAATGGTAAAAAAGCAATTAGCTATTAGCAGCACTCACCAGTTACCTTTATTTGCACCCAGTTACTTAGGGCTGCATTTCTTCCCTATTACCCTTGTGTGCTACTTATATGCTGCTACAGATGCTTCGGAACGCGAGGCAACCTCAGGCACAGAAAGAGTTTCAGTACCGCGAAAAGCGGCTGCGATCGCAGCCGTATCCAGGTATTCACGAAACTTTACGGTCTTACCGCCTTGCAAAGTATACACATGCACCCAATCGTATTCGAGTGGGCAATTAGTGGGCTTGACATGACCTAGAGCGTGCCCAAATACTGCAACTTGATTTCCCTGAGCAATAAAATCTTGTGCCTGAAACTGTTGTAACTCTAAGTATTCACCCACGGTACTAAAAATTTGGGCTACCCGATCGCGACCATAATATGTACCTGCAAGCGGCGCATGTTCTGGCGATCCAGCTACAAACCACTCCACATCTTCTGCTAATAAATTGAGTAAAGTGGCGATATCACCCTGCTCAAAAGCTGTACACATTTGCTGCACTATCTGTATATTCTCTTGTTCGCTCATTTGATACCAATCCTTAAAAACTAACTTTTTACATGAACAGGCCAAACCCCATAGCCCATCAGCTTGGCGGGGAGGTCACGCATGACGGGCAGGAGCATGATTTTCGGCGGCTTGAACGGCTTACCAGATTTGAAGGTTTTGACGATAATTTGCTCGTGGGATAAAGACTGAAACCACTGGATGATTCGCGTCGGCCATTCGCGCTGAAACTGCACTGCTGCTAGATGGCGCAGCCGTACATTTCTAGCTTTTAGCGGACGGCTGAGTACATTGGCTGCTACAACCGCATCCTGAATCGCGTAGTTGATGCCTACACCACCAATAGGTGACATGATATGGGCTGCATCACCAATTAGCAGCAAGCCAGGACGATACCAACGTTTGAGACGACCCGTCTTGACCGGGAGGAGCGCTACTTGCTTCCACTCCTTGAGATGATCTACTCGGTCTGCCAGCATTGGCATCGTTTCAGCGACAGACCGACGCAGTACCTCCAGTCCAGATGTATGAAGCTGCTGATAGTGACCTTTAGGAATGATGTAGCCAATTTGCCAATACTCAAAACGATTAGTGAGAACTAAAAGGCAACCGCGACCAAATTCTCCGAGTTCTTCCTCTGGTTCATCGGGTCTGCGAGGTAAGCGAAACCAAAGAACATCAATGGGTGTCTCATGCTCGATAAGCTTCAGACCTGCTAACTGGCGGGTACGGGAGAAGCGCCCATCGGCACCGACTGTCAAATCAGCTTGGACTTCGTGCCAGCCACCTTGTCCTCGGTAGCGGACGCCGCGAATAATGCCATCCTCCTCAATCAACTCCTGTACATTTGCACCCATCACTAGCTGAAAGTTTGGATAACGTTGTGCTTCAGCGACGATGAAATCTAGAAAGCGTACTTGTTCCATGATCATCATGAACGGGTACTTGCTTTTTAAGCGACTGAAGTCGGCAAACGTCACAGGACCGTCGGCGGTTTGGGTGATATATTTATAGGTCTTAGTATGGCGAATTTGCAGTAAGCGATCGGTTAGACCCAGTTCGTCCATCATTTCCAGGACTGAGGAGTGAAGTGTGTCACCCCGGAAGTAGCGATTGAAATCCTTATGAGCTTCCAGGAGCATTACAGGAATACCCTGACGTGCCAAGAGCAGCGATAGAATAGCTCCTGCTGGTCCACCCCCAACGATACAGCAGGTTGTTTGCTGCACGGAAAGAATGTTGTGGGCTGTGTCCGATAGCTCCGTAGGGTAGGCAGTCGAAGCGGCTTCGGCTGCCGTAGTGGTTTGTGTTGGATTTGCAAACATGCAAATTATCCTTTCCTAGTGCTACAAAATTATTAACCTAAGCAGTTTGTTTCCGCTTTTTGTTCAGGAAAGAAACGGCACTGAAAGCACCAAAAGCTAAAGTACCTAGTGTCAAGCTCGGTTCAGGAACGGAACGATATTTCAATCCATTCAAAGACACTGAGTATTCCCCATTGGCATAATTGACGCTGTACGCGGTGGGATAATAACCACTCTTCGGATAAGCAGATGGTAGTTTGATTAAGTCAGTAGTATTGGGCTTGGTTAAAAGAAACGAATTGGCAACCATTGGCTCCCAAAAAGCCATCTTGCCGTCGTAAGACCCATAGATAAATACCCTATCAAAAGGTCTTTGAAATTCCGGTGATGTAGGGTCAATATAATGGACTCCCATGCGGGGTTCAGCAGCCATAGGTGGGGCAATATAACCCGGAGGAAGGAATTCCACAGGTGGCGCTTTGTACGCTTTCGTCAAGAAATCTTCTAAATTGTCAGCTGTGATTGTGTGACGTTCCTCTGGGGTAAACAAATTAAAATGGAAGTCGAAATGGGGTACGGTGGTGACTCCCTCCGGTGCATGACCGCTAGGATTCCAATTCAGTGCTAAGTGGGTGAATGGCGTAGCCTCAGCTTCTTTTGGAAACAGAAGTTCATACTCGAATGTCGAATGATCGATACCATCTAACAGCGGTAACTTTAGGGGATATTCTCCGACATCATCAGATTCTCCGGGCAACCCGAACAGTGCTGAGTCAGTAAATGAAACACCAATATCTGTGGGATTCTCATTATCATTAAGTCTTACCCAAGTACGAACCAATCCATTTCCGAGAGGCCGCGCTTCCCCATAGAAGATTGAATTTGATTCTATGCGAGGGTCTATTGATGAAGGTGATTGTCCTGAATCTGAGGGTAAGTGCCCTGAATCTGGATGTAAGTGTCCTCCATGTGCCTGTGCTGTTTTGAGTCCTAAAGAGAGAGTAGAAAACGCTACTCCTGCGAGTACAATTGATAACTTTTTCACACTAGTCATAGCTTCGAAAAACATTAACATGAAATATGTATCGAACAAAAATCTCACCTACCCTGACGAACTCGACGACGCAATATAAACAATCCGCCGAGGGCGAACAGTCCTGTGGTGGTGGCTGGCTCCGGCACAGGCTCTGGCACTTGTGTAATTGTGATTCGCGCCACCTGGTAGCCTGGAGCCTTAAAATCAGCGTTGGCAAACAGTCTGTCCCCCCCAGGGAATTCATAATCTAGGACACCTCCGGTTCCTAGTGATTTTAAACCTGGGTGGAGCTGGATTGTTCCGTTTTCGTCAACGCCCTTGCCGACTTTACTGAGATCAAACGTGACGTTGGACAGATCCTCGTCGTTCACTTCGGTACCAGCATCCAAGACTTGATTGCCAAGAACAATGAAGTCAGCCCCGATGAACTTACCGTCAGCGTCAAAGATTTCGATGGGGTCATCATTGCCGATGAAAGCATCGTTGCTAGGAAAGACAAATGTGGTGTAGCTGAAGTAGCGGTGGCTGGTGACACTACCGTTGAGCGAGATCATCTTCGTGGCAATCTGACCTGGGAAAATCACTGGAGAAGGTGGCGATAACAAAATGTCGGGGAAGACTAGGCTTTGGATACCACCGTTCATACCCGCTGAACTGCTGGCGAACAAACTGGCAATGGTTTCATTGGCAGGAATGGGGGAGTTGGTAATATCAACACCTAGAGCTTTAAGAGCCTCGATAAAACCTGGAATAGTGTTTTCAAGACCTGGAGTACCATCCTCTGCCACATGTTCAATCCCTGATGAAGCGGGGGCACCTAAGTCAAAAGTGTCAAAACTGCCATCGTGAAAGGCAACCCAGACTGCACTCAGGATAGAGCCTTTTGTAGGGCTTAGGTTCTCGACGGAGACCTTTAATGTGGCTGCTGTCGTGGCTGATGCCATTGCCATTGTCGAGCCGAGTGCCATCATTGTAGCTATGATGATTCCTTGGCTTTTGAATCTTGCAATACGTTGATTTGTCATAACACTTTATCCTTAATCATGTTGATGTTTTTTACTGAAGCTTACGTAGCCAAAAAATAATTTTTCATTCTCTATCTTGATTCGGCTATTAAATTTTTGCTAATCGCTTTTTACATTCAAAAACTACACCCAATAACCCAAGCATAACTAAACCCAATCTAGGGGAAATTTCCGGAACAGAACGATATGTCAACCCACCTAGCACCATCTTGTATTCTTGAGAAGTTGGATCAAAGGTAACGCTATATTCGGTTGGATAATATCCACTCTTTGTGTAAGAACTTGGTACTTTAATAGGTTTGGTGACATTTGATTGCGTCTCAAGAAAAGCTTTTGTGGCTCCAAAACCTATCACGCTCGCTTGACCATTAAAGAAAGCATAATCATAGAGCGTGGTAAATGGCTGTTGCTGCGTGAGTATAGGAAGGAGTACATCAGGGTCAAAATAACGCGCTCCGATGCCAGGACTTACAATTCCAGTGGGCTGCAACCCCGGCGGAACAACTCCTGGTTGAGGTGGCGTGAGAACCTGTGCCAGCTCATCAGGCGTGCATGTCGCTACTGAGCCAGTTGTGTCCGGATAGGGGCAAATTAAAGCACGTTCCTGGGGACTGATCAGGAAAGAATCAATGGTGAACCGGGGTACACCCAAGACTTCTGGGAGTCCTGGAAAACCATGTGGGCGATAGGTCAACTCAAAGTGGTTGACGGCTACATCTGAAGCCTCAGAGGGCAAAGAAAGTACAGTCGAAATATTAGGCGCAGTATCGCTGGTGGGTAAAGATAGCGCCCCTTGGGTGAGTATTACGCCAACCTCTAAGGGTTTTTCATCATCATCCAAGATGACGAAGGAACGGACAAAGTTCTCTCCTAAAGGCTGTGGAGAGCCAAAAAATTGAGCGGCTTGCACTGCATTCGAGGTTCCTAAAGCAATCAATACTGTGCCTACGGAAACCATCGGTAAGTTTTTTAGAGTAGTCATAGAGTGCTTTCTTCACAGAAGATTGATAGTTCAACTAGCGTCCTCTTTTACTCCCTTCCCGCTGTAAAATTACCTATTTTTTCTTTCTTACTTCGCGCTCTTCACGTCTAATTCGCTATCGCGAATCGCCGCGCTAACGCGGTTCGTTAAATAGGTATTCTTCTGTTGGGAAAGGAGTAAAAGGATTTAGGAACACCCTCTAAACCTCAGCGAGAGCGGCATCCAACTCCGTCTGCACTACTCCTTGGGTATTCTCTTCTAGAGTCGAATTTTCACTATTCATTCCCACTACAGTAGTGCTATATTCGCTCGCAGGGATTAATCCTAGTCGTGGTTTCGTTATGACCTGCAAACCGTTTTCTTTGGGTAACGACCATGAGAATAGCTGTTGCCACAACGAACTGAAGACATTATCCATTGATATCGCGTGAGTTTCCCCCATATTCGAGGTTGATTCGACGTGTTCCAAAACAGCAGAGCTGGTTGCAAGTATTTCCACCATTTCTTCAGTAACCTGATGACGAAGACCCGCCTCAGCTTTTGACAGATCCTCCATACCAGGCAAAAAGTTCGGAGGCTGATCCTTCGGTTCAAAGCTGATGTCATCAGGTTTAGGAAGCTGCTGCTTCTCCTCGGAAGTAAATTCCTTCTTACGCATTAGATCGTACAAAGACGAAACAATTACCAACAGGCGTAGGTAAGTATGTCGAAGACCTCTATCGTAATAAGAGTATGCCTGGTTTTCTGTCACATCATTTCGTAGCACACTTGCTAAACTTGCTGCTGCCAATGTCCCGCTAAGAGTGGCAAGGTGTACTCCAGTCGAAAGCAAGGGATCTAAGAAACATGCAGCGTCTCCTAATAGGAAGTAGCCCGATCCACAGAACCTCTCAGCTGTGTAAGAATAGTCTTGCTCTACCTTCACAGGGGATACTAATTCGGCTGGAGCAAGAAGCTCTGCTACACACGGGCACTTTTTATTAATGGCATTGAAGTAAATTTCCTCCAGATCCGCAGTAGCTCGCATCTCCTTATACATCATCTGATTAATGACCAGACCTACGCTTATCGTGCCATCATGCAGGGGAATTGCCCAAATCCAGCCAGATCCATCATTGAGAGAAGCGCTCACAGTGCTACCAGCCGGACGGATTTTCGCTATGTCTGCATTCTTCCAGTAGCCCCAAATCCCTAAGTTTTGAAACTCTTTATGGTACTGTCGGTTCTGCAAGTAGCGTGTGGACATCAAACCAGCACGACCTGATGCGTCAATTAGGTAGTCGAAAGACAACTCTCCAGAATTACTATCCTTGATTGCCTCAGCCCAGATAGCGTTAGTAGGTCGTTCTCCATCGAAAAATAGCTTGCGAACTTCAACCCCTTCAAAGACTTTAACGCCTTGGCTTTTAGCATGATCTAAAAGCAGTTTGTCAAATTCAGCGCGACGAACTTGGTAGCTGTACGTACCAAGTACTTGCTCGAAATCGAGTTCCCACTTCAAAGATCCCCACTCAAAGAACGCTCCTGACTTCCGGTAGAATCCATAAGAGTCAACCTTTTCTCGGATACCTAGTAGGTCAAAAACTTCTAGAGCAGCAGGCAGAAGCGATTCGCCGATGTGGTAGCGTGGTCCAACTGTCTTCTCTAATAGAGTCACATCAAAACCTTCACGCGCTAAGAGAGTGGCAGCAGTAGATCCGGCAGGTCCACCGCCGACAACAAGCACTTGTGTAGATTTAGGTAGAACAAACATTAGCGTTTTCTCCGTTTAATAGGTTTTCGTTCATCCAGGTTTAGGTGATGTCAGAGAGAGGGGATTTAGGACAAGAGATGCTCTTGACTTGCTTCAGCAGAGAGCTAGTCCCCTTTATAGTTCGCTGTTTCACCTCATGGGGTTGCACAATTAATGTCACTGAGCTTGAAAGTCACCTGTCAACAAGCTCTACTGTTGGTTGTAGGCAATTACGCGAGAGTTACGACAGGTTTTCCTGTTTCTCTCTGCGTTTTCGTAGAGAAACTGTCCCGAAAGCACCTAAACCCAACAGACCTAATGCAGAAGCAGGTTCAGGGACTGAGGCTGGGGTACTGAGTAACAGTGTTCTTGCAGGTGTCGTTCCAAGATTTTGATAGGTGTAAGATGTTCCTTCGGGAAGGTAGACAAAAGTTCCAGGTGTCCCTACTGTAGTTTTGTCCCCAATTTGGAACGTCACCTCACCATCTAGGATGTAGAATGACTGACTTTTCCGATCGCTGCGCTGTAGTTGTTTGGGTTCAGCTTGCGGTGTCAGCAAAACATTAAATAGCGAGAACAGCCCATCGGTTTCTTCACTGCTTGCTAGAGAAGTAAACAAACTACCCGCCTCATTGAACGACGGACGATTTGGTGCGCCCGGTGGCACTAGGATGAAATCCCGGAGTCCTTGAGGGATGTCGGACGGTTCCGGTTCCAACGCAAGTGCTGTGTCATACCTTGCGGCGATTGGTGCGATTTCTGTAAAGTCTGTACGTGGTGGTGGCGGATTAGACGGGTCTGTGACAAGACGACCCTCTTCTGCGAAAAATCCCTCAAACCCGGACGGAACAGTGAGCGCCAACAACCTTGCAGGCGTTGTACTGGGGTTAAAAAATTGATGCCGTCTGCCTCTGGGGATGTAGGCAAAGGTTCCGGGAGTGGCAACGATAGCTTCGTTTCCCAATAAAAACCTCAACTCTCCATCCAGAACGTAAAACGCCTCGTCTTGGTCAAAGTGCCTGTGTGGTGGAGGTCCGTTCTGCGGAGTAACGGTTAAATCGAATAGCGAGAACTGTCCGCCAGTTTCTTGACCCACTGCTAAAAAGGTACTCAATCCAGTAAACACAGAGTACACTGGACGACCTGATGCATCCGGTGGCACTATTAGTACATCCTGACCTCCTGCTGTTAAAGGCGAGGAAATCTCATGGGGTACGAAAGGCGAGTGTCCTGGATGTGCCTGTGTAACTTCCAACCCCACACATAAAGAGGAAAGCGCTGCTCCAGTAATAACCATCGATAACTTTTTCACAGTAACCATAGATAGGTGTTCCTTTAGCAAAAGATCTACGTGGAATACTCCATCAGAATTCATTAGCTATTGCTCAGATTCATATCTGCCAATCCTTAGGGTTTTGTCTTCACAGCAACATTTCCATTCACCAAACTCTGGCAAGCTAAACGATAGTTAGCAGGCTTCTTCTTCAGCTTCTGTTCTTCTACCGGAGTCCGTGGAGACAGATTTTCTGAGCCTGCCACGACTTCCACCATGCAATTGCCACATTTACCATTGCCCCGGCAATTCAGCAGTTTTGTCATCCCTTTGTAGATATCTACACTACTCTCAATAGCTTTGAGGCGCAGGTTTGTGCCATCCATGACGATGACTTCTTTGTCTTCATTCACAAATTTGATACTATTCACAATTTCCTCCCAGTGATTCGGATGTATAGCAGGATGATGTCCGCTTCAAATTAGCTTCTAGACAGCAGCAGGAATCCTCTTTTCCTGCTCATTCAGACTCACTGCGGGAGCAGGGAGGGGTCCCAGCTTGACATCGCCCCAACGCATCACGGTTGCAGCGGCAGTAGATGCCGAACCGATGGTATAGACAAGCACCAGGTCGTTTTCCTGGACTTTGCCCAATTGTGCACCGTAGTACAGATTGACGATGGGTAGTACCGGGCCAATGTTTGCAAACTGCGGATAGAGATTGATTGTGCGCTCCGGATCGATACCTAATGCCCGCACGCACAAGTTTGCATACCAGGCAGTGGGTGTGTTGAAAGCAAAGTATTTGATGTCATCGAGAGTCACA
The DNA here is from genome assembly GCF_014695815.1 of Trichocoleus sp. FACHB-6. Classification (NCBI taxonomy): domain Bacteria; kingdom Bacillati; phylum Cyanobacteriota; class Cyanophyceae; order Leptolyngbyales; family Trichocoleusaceae; genus Trichocoleus; species Trichocoleus sp. FACHB-6. Next base: position 26,474 of record NZ_JACJOY010000008.1, on the reverse strand, counting down.
CCAGCGGCTTCTACAGCACCCTGACTACATGCACGGACGAACTCCACACCGGTGCCTCGGATCTGCTGGCTGGCGTTTTTTCCATTCTGGATACGCATCCGTGGGTTGCCTTGGGCGTCTGTTGTGAGTTCGTTAAAGAAGGCTCCGCAGGTTGCAGCGGTATGAATGATTTTAGTTCCCAGAACTCCTTGGTTCGACTTGAGGTTACCAACAATAAAGGCTCCGGCACCATCGCCCATAAACCAAGATAGGGTATCGTCGTCGTCAACAAAGCGGGAGTAGATGCAAGAGATGACCACCAATACATTACGGTACGCTCCCGCTTGCACCAAGGCATTGGCAGTCTGGAGGGCAACCAAAGCACTGGAACAGGTTGACTCAAGATTCCAGGCGGGGCAACGCAAGCCCATTTCACCAACTAGAAAAGAAGCATTGCCCGGTGCAATTCGTTCGGGGAACAGGGAGGTGACAATCATCAAATCGACATCCTCAGACGCCATCTCTGCGGCTGCAATGGCATCAAATGCCACGCGCTTCTCCAAGGTCATAGAGGATTCATCTGGTGCCAGTACCCGCCGTTCGACGGCACCACGAAAGGGGTCTGACAAATAAGGTATCATCTCTTGGTCAAATTCGCAGGTTTTGGCGTTGGAGTCGGAGGCAGAAAACAGCTTGGCTAATGCCTTTTGCTCAGCTTGAGTAACTGAGTGCGGGTACTTATTTCGCCAATAATCGTTTGTACGGAGAATGCTGGGAAAGGTAACTGCAATTGAACGAATTCCTATTGCTTGGGTCATTATGATAAATCTCCTTTTGTTTCTGTAGCGCCTTGTTCAATCAGACTCTGAATACGGTTTCCAAAAGGTGCAATTTGGGTTGGATCGATGATTACGTCAACAACAAACGGCATGTTAGAAGTAAGTGCTTTCTCTAATGCAGCCAAAAGGTTGCTTTCACTCTCAACACGGATGCCGTCCGCTCCCATGCCACGGGCGATCACCACAAAATCCGCTGGTGACATCTGCGTGTCTACGCCCTTGAATCCCAACAACGCCATACCTTGAGCACACATGTTGTAGCGTGCGTCATTGAGGACAATCCAGACAGCAGGAATCTGGTATTTTACGGCAGTGTTGATTTCGCTGTTCATCAGCATGGCACCATCTCCAAGAATGGCGATGGCTTTACCATTTCGTGCTATGGCGGCACCTAAGACACCCGTACCGGCATGTCCCATTGAGCCAAACCCGGTGCTGACCCGGTAGCGACCTGGTTTGGTAAATCGCAGTGTGTGAGTTCCCCAAGCAAAGGAGTTTCCCGCTTCGGTCATCACAAAGGCATCGCTACCCTCGACAAACACCCGTTGAATGGTATCCATCAGTACATCGGGCCGTACCAGACCTTCTGCACAAGGATTGGTTATGGCACGATGGGGATGAGGCAGTACAGGGCACTGACCGGGACGTTCGGGAAAGTACTTGAGTAGCGCCTTGACGAAAACTTGTACATCAGACTGGATGGAGAAAGTTTCTACAGATGGATAGGCGGTTCCCGGCACTTGCGGGTCAATGTCCACATGCACAAACCCTCGTGAGGGCACTAGCGCCGGACTCCAGAAGGAGGTGAATTCACCCAGTCGGGTTCCCAAAACCAGCACGCGCCCAGGACGTTGCTCCTGCATGTATTTCAGAACTGAGGTATGCCCACCAAAGCCTGTCACACCTATATACTGAGGATGATTTTCGGGAAAGATGCCCTTGCCGCGCGGCGAAGACATTACCGCAGCTCCAGTTCTCTCAGCGAGTTGGCGGATTTCCTCTGCCGCACCTCTAGCACCAAAGCCGACCCAGATAGCAAACGGTTCTTCAGAGAGTAACTGTACAGATTTAGCGATCGCATCTTCCCCAGCAGTTGCCAGAGTTTGTGAGAAAGTTACGGAAGGCAATGATGCCTTGAGCAAACTTGATTGGGTGGTTGTGGGGACACTCAGATGAGCAACAAATCCATCCGGTTTTGCCATACCAACAGCGAGTCTGCGAGCAATCTCTGACAGTTCATCACCAAACTCAATGCTGGTAGCATAATGAAACAGCGAGCCAGAGGTACAAAAAATGTCACTGGGCATTGTGTAGGTGCTGGTTTCCTGAAAAGCCCACCGTCCGCGCTGCGGTGCCGAGGTAGCAGCCGATAAAAAAATCACTTTCGCACCCTCCCAGCGTGCAGCCATAAGTCCAGTCAGCGCGTTGGTAATGCCTGGACCCGTTGTGGTAAAAACAACGACAGGGCGTTCATCAACAAAGTAGGACTCAACTGCGGCAAAAACTGCTCCAGCTTCGTGGCGGAAGTGAAGCACCTCAATGGCACTGTTTTCTAAGCTAGCCCAGAGCGAGGCGATCGCTCCCCCGGAGACACCAAATGCACGGCGCACTCCCAAATCTTCCAGCATCTTGACCACAGCTGCTGCAACAGTCGGTTGGGTTGATTCCGACTGGCTGGGCTTTCCATTAAGCGAGGACAGTGCGGAGGCTGTGGGTGGCGAGAAGATAGAAGAGCCAGCTGAATGTTCAACTGAGATGTGATTAGATTTGACATCAGTGTTTTTTTGCAACTGCTCAGTTTTATTTGCAGTTTTGGGAATAGATTCAATGCTCATGCTCGTCAACTTTTAATTCCTACAACAAAGTAATTAACTGAGGAGACACTTTTGGTGACTGAATAAACAAACTTTTCACTTATCGGAATCTTTTAGGTTGCTATCCATTCGCCAATAATTTGCGATTGGTAGTTAGCAAGCACCACTCTTATTCAGAACTACCCAAATTGTCTTGACCATAATAGTAAGGTCGTAGATAACTGACCACTTACGCTGATACCGCAGATCCATTTGCACAATTTTTTCAAAATCCTTGATTGTAGAACGACCATTCACTTGCCACTCACCAGTTATCCCAGGCTTAACGTTCAGGCGCTTCCAATGGTGTTTTTGATAGTGAATGACTTCATACCTTGTTGGTGGGCGGGTTCCCACTAAACTCATTTCTCCCCTCAGAACGTTCCAAAACTGGGGTAATTCATCTAAGCTAGTGCGACGTAGAAACCTACCTACACGGGTAATGCGAGGGTCATTGTGATTTTTAAAGATATGCCCTTTCGCTTGATTGTTGACTTGGTGATTAAGCTTGTCTGCTTCCACAATCATTGAGCGGAATTTCCAGATCCGGAAAAGTTTTCCCTTCAAACCACAGCGAAATTGGCTGTATAGAATAGGGCCTGGGGTATCAAGCTGTATAGCAATCGCCACTGGAATAGCAATGACAATAGTGATAGCTATTCCCACTAAAGCTCCCAAAATGTCAATCAAGCGCTTGGTTTTGCTTGTTACAGAAGGATGGACTTTGTCTCTAATGGAAGAAACCTTAGATGAACCTTTTAAGACAAGTGATATCACTTCTGGTTGGACGATTTGTCTGTGCATATCTCGAAAAAGGCTTTAAGTTTCAGCATTTGATAAATTTGAAAACGCCCAATTCTATTACAGAGGCGAAGGAGACATTTCCTCCTCGCGTAGAAGCCGCTTCAGCACTTTGCCTGTCGGATTTTTCGGAATTGAATCAACAAACTTGACAACTCGTGGAATTTTGTAGGCTGCCATTCTTTCCGAACAAAATTCAATGATTTGTTCTTCTGTAATTGCGTGACCAGCCTTCAGTACGATATTGGCTTTGACTATTTCACCTTTTAGCGCATCGGGAAGGCCATAGATAGCTACCTCAGCAACTGCTGGATGTTGATAAATAACATTCTCTACTTCAGTTGGATACACTTTGAATCCAGAAACATTGACCATGTCTTTTAAGCGGTCAACAATATAGAAAAAGCCGTCTTCATCCATTTGACCAATATCCCCTGTGTGGAACCAACCGTTTTTAATCACTTCTTGCGTTTCAAATGGGCGATTCCAATAACCAAGCATGACGTTTGGTCCTCGAATAACTATTTCACCCAACTCTCCAGGTAGTACTTGATTACCGTCAGCATCAACAATTTTCATTTCCACGTTTTCAATTGGAGCGCCAATTGAACCGAGTTTGTATTTCAAGTCGTGGTTATAACAGGCACATGGTGATGTTTCAGTTAAACCATAGCCTTCATGAATAACTTTTCCATACTTATCCTGCCAAGTCTGTGCTACCTCAATTGGCATGGGAGCCGCTGCTGAGAAGTAATAACGCACGCTTTCAAGGTTGTAGCCAAAGGTTTCCGTATTCAGCAGTTTTATGAATATTGTCGGTACCCCAAAGAACATTGTTACTTTATGAGTGGCGATGGTATTAACTGCTTGCTCAAGGTCAAACCTGCGTTGCAAAATGATGGTTGCACAAACGTTAAGTCCGGCATTGAGAATAGCATTTTGACCAAAGCAATGAAATAGCGGCAGGTAAAGCAGCAATCGGTCATCTTGTCGCATTCCACAACAACGGTTGTGGGAATACATATTAGAAATTACGTTGCCGTGAGAAAGGGTAGCTCCTTTGGGAAAACCTGTTGTTCCTGATGTGTAGACGATGCTAGCAGGAGCATGGCGATCCATTTCGACAGCACACGCCTCTGGCGAAGCGTTTTCTATCAGTTGTGCCAAACTAATTCTCTTGTTGGCTTCACCTTCTGCAATCAAAATGTGTTGCAGTTCAGGTAAATCTGACGAGGGCACATTCTCAGTTAGTGACTCTGTTGTAATTATCGCTTTGGCAGCACAATCGTTGAGAATGTAGCTAACTTCAGCACTTTTGAGCATCACGTTGACCGAGACGACAACCGCTCCGATTTTAAGAATGCCAAGATAAGAAATGACAAATTCTGGAATGTTTGGCAAAAATAAGGCTACGCGATCGCCTCTGTTTATTCCTAATCCTCGTAACCCATTTGCCACTCGCCCTGCTAGCTCGTCTAGCTGTTTGTAGGTAAAAGATTTCTCCTCAAAAATCAGAGCGATTTTGTCAGAAAATAACAGATGACCGCGCTCTACATGATGTGCGATGTTCATGACTACAACTACTCAGTCAAAATATTGTTAATTGCTGCAACAATCTGACCGCCAGTTGCGATATCAGCTGTGATGCGGGCAATGTGTTCATCTAGGGGTTGTTCGTGGTCGTTCCAAATGTAGGGGCGGTCTGGTGAAGGTGGTTGTCCCACTACATCACGTACTGCCATATATAAATCTCTAGTGGCGGGCGATAGTCCCGCACGGGCGTCGTAATGGTCGGCAACGAGATAGGTACGTAAATCAACCGCTTGCACCCCAAACATTAAGGCGATCGCCATATATTGTTGAAAGATTTCTACCGAACGACGCGCTAGATTTGCAGAAGCAAAACCTTGGCTGTTGATATTTTGGTTATATTGTTCGGCATGGGTAGGAAATCTGTCAGCTATGGAATTTCCATAGAAGGTCAGCAGCGGCATTATAGAGTTTCCCGCTATTTGCAAACCCTTCAGCCCCATGTTGACAATACGCTCTCGGTTACCAACTAAAGACGGTGGCAGTCCATTGTTAAATTCCGGCGCTACAAGGTAGGCTATTTGCACATCCAAATGTTTAGCCAACAACCCGATGTAGTAGCGCAGCTGATCCATTCCCACGCCGATGTACTGTCCCAAGAAATTGCCGCCATGATAACTGGTTTGATTCTCAACATCGATTAATGGGTTGTCGGTGACAGAGTTAATTTCTACCTCAATTTGTCTTTGAATCTGCTCGATGCCATCGACAATCGGTCCCATGTACTGTGGCAGGCAGCGTAGCGAATAACGGTCTTGAATTGGATGTTCACCGCGATAGTTGTGAGAACCATCTAACTCTTCGCGGACTAAACGCGAACCTGCTAGCAAGTTCAGCATTTGAGCAGCAGCCCATTTTTGCCCTGAATGAGGTTTCAGCTGGTGGATAAATGGGTGGAATGATTGATTGGTGCCATTCAAACCTTGAATAGCCAGGGCGTGAGCACCCACGGAGAGTGCTAATAAAACTTTGGTGTCGTACACGCAATTAGCAGCGATGCCTGTCATGACTGAGGTGCCATTCATCATTGCCAACCCTTCTTTAGGAAGTAGTTGCAATGGCTCTAAACCCAGCTTCTCAAGCGCTGCTGGTGCGTTCATTTCTTCACCATTAAAGTCAACGGTATAACAACGGTCTAGACCAATCAGTGCCCCAGTAATGTAGGACAATGGCACCAAATCCCCACTTGCACCAATTGAGCCAAATTCATATACATACGGTGTGACACCTGCATTTAGGAACGTCTCCATGCGCCGGATGAGTTCAAGGCGGATGCCAGATGCACCATGCAAGTGAGAGTTGGCACGCAAGAGCATGGCAGCGCGGACATCAGCTAGCGGTAATCTTTGTCCGGCTCCGGTTTTGTGATACCAAATCAGGTTGTTTTGCAGCAGAGCGGTACATTCACGGGAAATCACGACATTTGCCATGCCGCCGAAGCCACTGGTGACGCCGTAAATTGGCTGCCCAGATTCCACAGCATTGCGAATGTAGTCGCACGATGCCAAAACACCCCGCAAAACTTCATGATTATCGGTTATGCGTACCTGGACACCATGACGTGCTACACTAACCACTTCGTCTATTGTCAGGTTGTGGTTGCCCACAACTACGGTTTTGTCGGAATACCCAGACCAGGGTAGTGAAAAACCAGAGGTTGTCTTCTTGCCTAAGGATGCTGTATTCATTGCAGGTTTACTTCTACTTGGTGGCAGCTAATTGCACTTCTTTTGATTAACTTGTTCAAATGCTTGCAGTGGAGGAGATTGAAGCAAACTTTGGCGTTGCAGTTGCGAACGGTGGTTTAGCCCAACGACCAAAGAATTTGCCCAAGGGAGCCAACTCGAGCATTAATTGCTCAAATCCTTCGAGTGTGAGAGACTGAGGCCCATCTGAGAGTGCTTTAGCTGGGTTGGGGTGAACCTCAATCATTAAAGAATCTGCACCAGCAGCGATCGCTGCCATTGCCATTGATGGCACGTATTCTGAGAAGCCAGTGGCGTGGCTGGGATCGATCATGATAGGCAGGTGAGTAAGCGATCGCAACACCGGCACTACAGATAAATCCAGAGTATTGCGGGTATACTGCCGGTCAAAGGTGCGAATTCCCCGTTCGCACAGAATTACATTAGGGTTGCCAGAGGCCAGGATGTACTCAGCTGCCATCAGCCATTCTTCAATGGTGGCTGACAGTCCCCGTTTCAGGAGAACTGGCTTAAGAGTTGCACCTACTTTCTTCAGTAGGGAAAAATTCTGCATATTGCGGGCACCAATTTGTACCACATCTGCAACGGCAGCCACCTTCTCTAGGTCGGCTGTATCCATTACTTCCGTGATAATCCCTAAACCTGTAGCTTCGCGAGCTTTTCCTAACAAGCCTAAGGCACTCTCGCCATGACCCTGGAAAGCATAAGGAGAGGAACGGGGTTTATAAGCACCCCCGCGTAGAAACTGCGCTCCTGCTGCTCTTACTCCCCGCGCTGTTTCTACGATCATCTCTTCGTTTTCTACGGAACAAGGTCCAGCTACTATAACTAAAGGGTGGTTTTGACCAAAGGTTACAGGCCCATTGGGTGTTGGTACAACGACTTCACTTGGTTCTCTATAGCGAAATTCTTTTGAAGCCCGTTTAAAGGGCTGCTTCACCCGTATAACCTGCTCAATAAAAGGGCTTAAGTTTTGGATTTGTCGAGTATCGATCTCTGCCGTATCACCAACCAAACCAATTACCACTTTATGCTGGCCTACACATTTTTCTGGTGTGATGTCCCAACTCCGGAGTTCTTGGCTAACTCGCTCAATTTCTGCTGATGGGCTGCCGGATTTCATGACAATAATCATTAATTAAAACTCTCCTGAAACTTGACAAACAAGGCTGCTTTTGAGCGTCATGTGGATTAGATAATCTAGTTGCGATAATTAACGTTTACACGCTTGAGTTATTACTCAATCTACGTTCGCAACTTTTTTTTAGTTGTTACTTCTTTTCGTCGCCGATTATTCATCAATTTGAATGAATAATTTCTAACTTTGGCAAGGCTGATTTGACAGGGCAAGTACCCTTAGGGGTACTCTTTAATATCTGAAAAGGCTCGGTCTGCCCACGCCGAATTTTTGGGTTTGACCTTGGGATAGCCAGATGTCATAACCACAACCCTTAGACTAAGAAGAAAGGTTTTTTAACAGCCATATAATGCAAATAGTGAGTCTCTAATTTGGCTAGTGTGAGCAAAATCGAATAACTTGGAAAAGCGAGAATTTACTTGTCTAATAGATAGAAGGAGCAACGCACAAGGTTTCAAGATAAAACTCAACCTCTAATCAACACTTTCTTTATGTCCTTAGCTTAGAAAATATAAAATATAGTTGCAATAAACAATTTGGTGATTTAACTAACTTTTTTGACTCTCTTAGATTTAAGATATAAATGGTACATACAATACAAATTGTGTCATTCTGAGCGAAACTTAGTAAAGCGAAGAATCTCCGAGATGCTTCACTCTAGGAGCGTTTTGCTCAGGATGACATAAAACATAAAGTTTGCTAATCACCCAAAAGCCAGGACAGCCACTTTTTTATGCTGGATGTATAGCAATCCTCAGCCATTCGTGAACGAGAGTAATTGAAAAATTTCTCTAGTTGTTTTCTGGCTAAATTGTTAAAAAATACTAAAGTTTCACAATTCAAGTCGGATTGCTATAGCTGCAACGTTCCTTTCTCCAGGCTTGGGGAGTTGTTCCCTGATGTTGGCGAAACTGGCGGAAGAAATGAACTGCACATTGATAGCCCACCTTAGCAGCAATCTCCTCCACTTTCTCTGAGGTCTCCAGTAGCAAGTAGCATGCTGCTATCATCCGGCGCTTGATAATCCAGCTTTGCACGGTTTGTCCCGTTTGGCGTCGCACCAGTTTAGTAAGGTAACCTGGGGAGTAACCAACTGCCTGAGCCACGTCGCTGAGGGTAATTGGCTGGTGATAATTTGCCTCAATGAAGCGGAAGACCTCACTCAACTGAGAGTCGGACGGAAAAGTCGGCTGAGAGCCAGCCGAACTTACACTGTCAGCAGATGGTGCTTCTAGGACCAGCTGGGATTGTGCGGTATAACACTGCTGGAGGGTGGTTCGTTTTTCCAAGCAGGCTGTGATCGCCTTTACTAATTCATTTACCGTACAGGGCTTAGTAAGATAGTCATCCGCTCCCAACTCCATGCCTTTGCGGATGTCGGCTCGATTTGCTTTGGCAGTGAGAAAAATCAAGGGGATAATTGCTGTGGCAGGGTTTTGGCGCAGTGTTGTTAGGACGCCATAACCATCGAGTTCCGGCATGGTAATGTCGCTTATTATCAAATCGGGTAACTCTTGTTCTGCCTGTTGGACACCGATAAGGCCGTTTTCAGCACCTATAGTGTAGAAACCTTCAGCTTTAAGACATTTTAGAAAAAGATTTAGGGTTTCTGCTCTATCTTCAATCACCAGAATTTTTTTCACAGTCTCCTCTTCCATGCAAATACTGGTCTATGGACAATCTGGAGGTGTAAAGTAGCAGCATCTATTTACTACTCAGTTCCATATCGGTAGTTTTACGCAAAGTGCCACTTTTCTGTTTCAATTCTTAACAAGTAATCTGGATTAATGATTTCTCACCTTGACAGGGCTGCATTGCTAGAGCTACGCCATAACCATCGAGTTCCGGCATGGTAATGTCGCTTATTATCAAATCGGGTAACTCTTGTTCTGCCTGTTGGACACCGATAAGGCCGTTTTCAGCACCTATAGTGTAGAAACCTTCAGCTTTAAGACATTTTAGAAAAAGATTTAGGGTTTCTGCTCTATCTTCAATCACCAGAATTTTTTTCACAGTCTCCTCTTCTATGGAAATACTGGTCTATGGACAATCTGGAGGTGTAAAGTAGCAGCATCTATTTACTACTCAGTTCCATATCGGTAGTTTTACGCAAAGTGCCACTTTTCTGTTTCAATTCTTAACAAGTAATCTGGATTAATGATTTCTCACCTTGACAGGGCTGCATTGCTAGAGCTAATACCCCTAGGGGTACTCTTTCATCTCTAAAAACGCTCGGTGCGCCCACGCACGAATTTTTGGCGTCGGTCTTAAGAGTGCTGGATTTCATAACGGCAATCATTAATTACATTCCTCCGGAAATAGTGCAATTAATAATGGTGGTTGGCTCTCCTAGGATTAGAGTAAAAATGTATTAAACACTACATTCTTTGTCATTCTGAGCGGAACCCTTCGCTTAAAGGCAGGCTCCGTGAGGCGTTAGCATTGCAGCTGCTCCAGCAGCTGCAATGCTCAGTTTGCAGAATCTCCGAGATGCGAAGAGAGTTTCCCCTTGAGCGATAGCGTTGCGGTTCCTTTCGTTGCAGCATGACAAAAACATAAGGTTTGTTTATCACCAAAAAGTCAGGAGAGCTAAGTGGCTTTGATTGACATAAGTTCATAGCTCTAGACTCATTGGACTTATGCAGTTATGATTGCAGACAAAAGTTAGTGGGGTTTAGACAAAAATTTATACAAAAATGGCTTTAAACCTAGATTGAGAAAGACTTTTAGCTTTAATAAGCATAAATCTAGTATTCACAAGGGTTTCAGGCATTTTTGGTCTACCAACCTCTTTTCCTTGCTAAGAAAGGTTTTCAGCCCTTTTGGGGGCTATAAAATGTCTAAGTCCCATTATCAGGGATTGAAATCAGCTACTCAAGCAGCCGAATCCCTCAACCATCCCAAATCAAATCATCAAACTGCACCATCGCATCGCAGCCGAATCGCTTCCGGAACCAATCAACGGGTGTGCTGCCTCCTATATTTAAAAGCAGGGCTGTGTTTCCATTTCGCCGTAAAAATCGGTACAGCTTGCCCAGGTAGCGCACAATTGGATGCTCTACTTTGGGTTGCGGTGTAGCAGCATCGCATGAAGGAGTTGCTAAAGAATCAGTAGCACCCTGTTCCCAAACCCCACTTACCGTTTCTAGTGCTGTATCAACCTCTATTTGGCTTGCCACTTCCACCCTATTATTTACAATTACAGGCGGGATCTGGCAAGCTTCAACAGTAGACTTAGTAACCGTTTCAGGCTTTTTAATCTCCAAATCTCGATACTTACGATTTAACGCCTCCAGCACAGCAACTCGGTCAGCATCGTTGAGAGATACTTCGCAGATACCGTAGTACCGCACGTTATCACGACGGGCTACAAACTTCGTCTCTATCCCGACTTTCTCCAGCAATTTGCCCCATAGCTTTATAGGGTCAGAATCTTTATGAACATGCAAATCAAAAGCAACCTTGAGCCGACGTCGGATTCCTAAAGCACGCTGCATCAAGCGTTTTAGAGGTTGCGAGTCATTACAAAGTTTAATACCCGGAGTAAGCAGTTCGGGTTCTAGCAACTCTCTCAACACTTCCACTTGTAAACTGTAGGTGCGGATATCGGGCAAGTAGACCATGAGTTGAGAAAGGTGACTTCGCCAAGTCTTCTCATCCAACACCTTAACCTTATCTGGATTCTGCATTCTCCAAAACAACCGTACAGCAGATAACCAGCGCCCTCGGTTTTCAATAGATGCTTTATAGATAAAATCAGCACTCAATTCCACTCCAGGTAGTGCATCGAGGAGAAAAGCCCGTTCTGCCTTACGTCTATCCTCTTGAGTAGAATTGGGATTGTTTTTAATTCCGCGTGCCTGTTCAATAGGGATAGGTTCAGCATTAGCTATTGAAGCTGCTAATTGCTGTTTATTTTCTATCTTTTGTTCAGCCAATTCCTTACTAAATGCATCGCTTTTTCCCGAACAGCGAGTGAGATTATGTCCTTCCTCAATTAACTCCTGATACAATTGCACCGCCAGCTGGAACATCCCAAAATTGCGCCGTGCTTGGATGTTGCAATATAAGTCGATGTGAGGACTATTCCACTCTTGTTTCTCTTTATCCCAGAGACGATCTAGAGCATCTTTCATTGCTTGAACCATATCGACATCATTATTGGATGCTGCAATCTCTGATGCCAAAGAATGTACTAAATCCAGCACGTTCAAGGAAGTTTCCTTGTGGAAATGTAGCATCTGCTTTTTGATTATTTCTGGCAGAAACGACTTGCAACCAATATTGTCGTGGCGGGCATCGGTACAATAGATAATCCGGGGAATGGGGAAGCGAATGCGAGCCAACATTTGACGACACTGCGATGGCTCCAGCGCCCCAAAAAACAGCCCCACGACTTCGTGGAACCATTCCACCTCAATACTCACACCGACACCCATTGAAGGCGTATAAATAAGGATATCGGGCTTACTATCCAAAATACCCTTATTAGGGTCTTTGACAAATTCTTGACCGAATTTGGTTTCAGTAACGGTGCTGTCGATTCTGACTATTTTGGCACCTGGGTGATATTGTATAAGCTTGCATTCCAATGCTTCCGCTTCTGCTTGAGAATCAGTTGCTACTGCTGTACGAATTCCCATCAACAAGTTAGATTCGATTCTTGAGACAACATCTCCCCGTTTACTAAAGTAAAATTCGATATCCCAAGGTTCTCCCTTGTGGGTATTAACGATGGTAAACACGGACGCGGACGCTTCGGGGGCGAGCGTTTTAATGTAATTACAGGGAATATCGGTTAAATCCGCATCGCTTAAAATTACCAATCCCCCGGTATTGAGAACTTCTTTAATGCTTCTCTCAAATCCATTAAAGATATACGCCCGTTTGTCTTCGCAAGTGCTGCTGGTTGCTAGGTGAGATAGTCCTAATTCTGCTTCATCAATGATAATTACCGCTTTGTGCCAATCCCGATGAGTAATCTTCCAGAAAGAATCCCAACATAAACCTAGAGCTGGTTCTTCACCCAGCATAGAATTGGTTAAGGAAGATTGTCCCACAACACCACACTCATCAATCCATGTGATGTCCCATTTGAAAGCTTGTTCTCGTCCTAAAGCAATGCGTGGTGTAATGCTAATCACGGGGCGAGATTGGCTTTTCCAGAGGGTAATGAGACGTTTAATTAACGTACTCTTTCCCCCACCTTTCCGGGCTTTTAGGTTAATAATGCCGGAGTCAGGGATTTGGTCTATGAGGTTTTCAGGTAGGTATTGTGTATGCAGCGAGATGTTGACAGGATAAGTGAGATTATTTAAGCTTTGCTGTGCATCTGCAACTCGGCGTTCGTAATCTTCCTTACTTTGTCGTTCTCGTTCCTTTTCTTGGGCATCAGCGATTAATTTTTGTTCTGCTTGTTGTTCTTTGTAGGCTTCATATAGTTCTGAATCTGGTTCTGAATCTGGTTCTGAATCTGGTTCTGAATTTGGTTCTGAATCTGGTTGAGTATCAGTTAGAACGTCACCCGATTCCACCCAGTTGAAAAAGCTTTTTTGGTGCTTGCTGCGTTGTTTTTCTCGTTTGGAGCCTGTTTGGGATTTAGAGGCGATCGCTCTTAGCTCTTCCCAGCTAATGTACCTAACAGCCTCGATTTGGGTGGGTTCAAGTTCGTCACTATCTGGCGCGGTTGAGGAAATCTGACCCCACCATGCCACTTGCAATGTATACCCCCAGCTTTGAACTAGCTCATAGGTGCGTCGATACTGGTTCATTACCTGGTCTTTACCGACCGCGCCAGCATCGACATACAAACTGACCTTATTGGCCCCTCCTAGCTCCTTTGAGGCGGCATCCAGCTCGCGTTTGAATAGTTCAGGGCTTGAGGCAAAATTACCCCCAGCAGCGCCGAGGACGATTTGACCGAACCGTTGGGAAGTTAGGAAAGGCTTAAATCCTGTTCCTTCTGCAATCCCAATGGAGTCGGCACGTTTCATGCCATCTAGAGGCCGCCAGAAGGCGATGGGCAGCTCTAATTTGTCCTCGATGACTAAATGGGCTGTTGAACCATGAGGACGCTTCTTGCTGGCGCTTGTAGGCCAGCGATACCGTCCCCCCTCATGCTCTCCATCTAAGCGGAGCTGCCAACCTACAATCAACCCCATTGAGTTGAAGATTGGGCAGATAATGCCTGAGTCGGGGTTGTTTAGTGACCAGCCAGAAACATTTACCCCGGCTAGCCTGTAATTAATCTCTTGCTGTAATTTTTGAAATTTATCGACGCTCCGGTACATTCCGGCGCGAATTTGAGAGTCGGTGAAACTGCGATCGCTCTTGAGATGCGCTCTATGGGCATCACTAAGCGACAATTGTCCTAAAATCTTACGAATTTCCTTGTCGCGCTCTACCTCACTAAGTAACTGAGCGCACTTACGCTTCTCCTGTTCAAGGCGTTGTTGGGAGCGAATTTCCCTCTCCCGTCGCCAGCGTTCCCTCTCTTCCTCTGAACTAGGTTTCTGGTCGCAGTCATTTACGGAGACATACTTGCCCCACAGACCGTCCTTGGTTTGATTCAGGTACTTGAAGTTGGGAGAACCAGCATCATCAGGGTACTCCATGCACAGATGCAGAGTCGCTGGTTTCCCGCCAAAGTCAATCTCTGATGTGCGGCACTTCCCTGAAGTGTTACCACAAATCTCACAAGGATTGCTGCGCTTTGTAGGGGTGTATTTTCCAGCCATCAACCTTCACCCCTTTACTGCTGGCACACCCTTGTGTGCGGGTATGGCAGGCAAGAGAGGAAAAAGAAAAAGGGGGAGCGATCGCGCTCTTATTCTTTGTTGGGACTGACTGAGTACCAAGGATGCACTTGTGCGTAACAGAGAAATCTTCACGATGGCCATTCCGGCATGGTGGAATAACCCTTTATCGCACCTTCCGCTAAAACCACTTAGCACTCCCATCAGTCTTATCAGACTGATCGGGATGTTAACAAAGGCTGAAAGCTTTACACCGCCAAAGTTTCAAAAAAGTTTGGTGATGAGATGGGGCGTTTTGGTGATGAGATGGGGCGTTTTGGTGATGAGATGGGGCATTTTCTGTTAACCGCTGAAACTCTTGCTATACAAAGGTTTTACGCTGTTTTTAGCAAGTTTTTTTAGTTAACAAAGCTGTTAACCATTTACCCAAAAGGGTGTTAACACCCTTTTGGGGCGTGACCTACCTGATTTAAAATCCGAAATCCTTTTGGGGTTTGGGTTTTACAATCCCAAATCCAAAATTCTATTGGGTGAAAGTAAATTCATGGTTGGGCTAACTTATTTGCCAAAAAGTCAATACCTGCCCAAAGCTCTTTTGCTTCTTTCGGGCCTATCTTTCGTTTGCCCTTCTCCACCATACACAGCCAAGCTTTGGTTTTACCCGCCCACTCAGCCAGAGCTGTTTGGCTTACTCCTTTGGCTTCCCTTTGCTTGCGGATATCAGCCCCTGTCAAGATAGGCTCTGACTTGGATGTAACTGGCTTCAGTTGTAATGGTTCACTCTTGGTTGCTAGCAGGGCTGGAATTGGTTCTGGTGGTTTAATCGTCAACTTGGCTTTCCACAACCAATCAATGATTTTCTTCTCTTTCCAGCCCGAGGGTTTTTCAGCTTCCCTATTAGGTCTCAACCATTCTGGGTAGGTGGCATCATCAAACATGACCCGCCAACCCAAACTCTTCAGCAGGCTCAGGGCATTATTCCAGTCATTCTTTAAATCGCGGGCTTTGTATTTGTCAAGACGAGCTGCATTAATTCGGGATTCCAGTTCTACCGCCTCTAAAAGCTCCCCTACTTTATGTTCGTAGGGTTTTATATCCCTAGCCTTGATCCGGCTTAACATGGTCAGGTGAATTGCCAGCTTGAGAGCAAGTTCATCGTGGTAGGGGTCAATTTTTAAGATGTTCGTAGCTAGCCAGCCAAACTGACATAATGCCGTACCAGCTCTTGCTCCAACACGGTTTAACCAGCTATCAACCCAAGGACCAGGGCTGACAGTGATATAAATCTCATCAGGCTGCTCTACTTTCCCTGTGAGTAAGTTCTTTTGCCCTATCACATCTGTCTTAACAACCCACAGAGGAGAGACGCTAACACTGGCATTAACTTTATTGCCTTTGGGCTTTCCTTCAACCCACGTACAGCTCATCAGCATTCTTCCTAAATGGAAGGAAATGCTGGCAAGTTGAGCTAGCTTTTCAGAAACGGTTAACCGATGTTTTTTATCCCAGCCTATTTGTTTGATGACTTCGCTTCCTTTCAAAGAAAACTTAGCAAGACAAGGGTTAGGCTGATTAAGTAGATGCGAAGCAAAAACTAACTGAAGTTTTGCTGCATCTATGCCAATTAGATCGATGATTTGCAAGGCGGCTTCAAGCGCTAATATTTCGCCATCATTCCCCCCTGATATATAAACTTCTACACTATTGCTAGGTTTATTTTTGCAAGGAGATTCAAAAACTCCCCAGTTGTCAGGGCTATTTTTCCATTTATCAGTTCGGTAGCAAGATTCTACTCCTACTCTGAAGGGAGATGAGGAAGGAATCTCTTCTAAGGTTGACAGCTTGGGTTCGGTTACGGGTATCGGTTGTTTTTGAATTCCTAGTAGAGCAGTTATATCCTCTACAGGTAGGTCTTTAAAATTAATCTGCTCCAGCAAGGCTTCGGCGGCGAATGTTGCTAGCTTAGTGGTTAAAAACTTTTCTAATTCTGGATAGCTTTTTTTGATTTCATTGGGAAATTCAAATCCTTGCTCGTTTAAACGAGCATAAAGAATTCTAGCTAGTTCTAATAAAGCTGGAGATTGCAACTCGCTTTCTTGCTGGAGTTGTTTAGCAGAGTTTTTAATCTGAGTGCGCCTGCTTCTTAACATTTTCATTTAGTATTTACTAAACTGCTGTCGGATAACAAATTATTTGTCGTGTTATCAAATTAATATCGTTAAACTTTTAAATCGATGTAATTCTCATCTTACCTATGTCGTGGCGATAAAGGTTCTCTTGGGACAACGATAGGAAGACTATACTTATGCTGTGTGTCTACGAGCTTGCAATCATTGAAATAGCCTGAGCTGCGGAAGTTTTACCATAGAGCGACACTGATGTGTTAATGACGACAAATAATCTGTTATTCAACAGATGGGTTAACATTTTTACGAATCATGATTCAGTAATTCTTAAATATTAGCTCTTATCCTAGAATAAAGAATCATGATTCTTTATTCTAAGATTCCTGAATGTCAGTTATGCTAAACCTGTGAAGGGTGAATTTAAAAATGCTGACAATCGCGATCGCGTCCCAGAAAGGGGGCGTGGGAAAAACCTGTACCTGTGTCAACTTAGGTTCAGGATTACAACAGCAGAAAATCAAAGTAGTGCTGGTAGACATGGATGCCCAAGGCTCCGCTACCTATGCTTTGGGATTAGTGCCAGGAAAACAACCGGGGTTTGACCGCTGGTTAGAGGGGGAAGATGTTATCCGAACCGATACCGCTGTGCCCTTAATTCCCGGCGGAACGGATACGGCTTACGTGGAATGGGATTCCCCAGAGATTTTACGTAAAGCCATTAGCAAACTGGATTGCGACTTAGTGCTACTAGATTGTCCCCCTTCCCTCGTCCCTGCTACAGTTGCCGCACTCGTAGTAGCCGATAGAGTTCTCGTGCCGGTACTGGCAGACCCCCTAGTGCTGGTAGGGTTGGCTCAAGTGCTGGACACTTTAAAAGATGTTAATCCAGATGTTCCCGTTGATGTTTTGCGTAGCCGATATAAACCAGCGTTGAACATGACAGCGGAAGCGGACTCCGTGCTAGTCAGCGACAACCGATTCAATCTACTGCGAATCTCCATTCCAGAAAACGTGGCGATCGCAGAAAGTGCTGGACACGGGCAATCTATATTTGAGTATGCTTCCAAAAGTAAAGGTGCCAGTGCCTTCAAAGCATTAGCTGGTGAAGTGATAAAGGAATGGGGGTTAAACAAACGTGGCAGGAAGTAAAAAACGCATGGGACAGCGTAACCCACTGCAACTGTTCAACGACTCCCAAAAAGAAGCCGTTGCTACTGAACCATCCAACGAAGCTCCTCAAGAAGATTCAGGATTCAAGAAAGCTGATTCAGTAATCAAGATTCATGAATCTGGAAAAAATAATCAAGAATCAGTAATCAGGAATCAGGATTCTGGTACATCGAAGCAAGAATCAGAAGATACCAAGACACCTCCCCTGTATCCCTTATCGGTGAGGATACCAGAGCCATTGAACGACGCCTTGGATGATGCCGTGAAACAGACCCGCCGTTCTATGGGGCGTAAGATTCGCAAGGAAGTCTTGGTATCGCTAGCAATAGAAGCGATGTTGCAACATGTCGAGGCCGCTGGGGGGTGGAGAGAGATCGCATCCGAGGAAGAACTGCGAGAGTTGCTAGGATTGCACAACGAGTGACCCAGCTCCCGCAGCAACCTATCCCACGCTTCTCTAGAGCATGACCAGCGTAAGAAACCAGAAACTCGAAATAAGAACCCAACTTTATTGGGAACCAGAAATTAACTCATCACCTTGCCAACCAGAACAATTCCCCACCTTAACCATGAAGAAAGACTTTAACGATTCCAAGACCCTAATCGATGACTGCACTCCGGTTCCTGAAGAAACATTAGACTGGTTAACAGCTTTGCAGGGTAAACAGATTAAGGTGCAAGAGTTGAAGTTTGGAGAGGACATTCACAAGCTTCTGAAACCAGCTCACTTTGATGCGATTCAATTTCTCAACTCAAGGATGAGAGTTGATGAAAACGGAATTACGATTGAAACCAGCGTTCGCGAACATTTTTCCTGCCCAGAGTCAGCAAGGAAGGCTTTCGCGTCAATAAATCAACTGAGGCACCTGCCTATTCGTTACAGGAAGGTTAACGGTGTTGATCGCCTATGGTGCAAAAGGGGAAATTCCGACAGTAAGAATAGCGATCGCGCTAGCGCAAACAAGAACGTAGATCGCGTCGGATGCAAAGAGAAAAATTCCAACGGTAATCCCAAAGATAGGAAAGAGGAAAACTACATAACAGCAGCCAAGTACCTACCAGACCTACTACGAAAGAACGGCGACATTCTGGTTAGTCCCGATCAACAAGAGAGATTTGCCAAATTCAAGAAAATATACAGAACCCAAGCTCTATGGATTGAGTATTACCTCCTAGAAAGCTCAGGAATTGTAACCGACTCAGGGTTCAAACCTCCAACTGAAAGGCAGTATAGACCCGGCAAGATATCTGCGAAGCTTCATGAGCTTATCAAGGATATGTGGGCAGAGGCAAAAATTAACCAAAATTCACTATGCAAATGGATATTGGCTTTCGACTGCCCATCTCAAGCCTGGTTGACTTTGGAAGCTATCTTACTACTCAACCAATGGAACGAACATACCCCCAAAAATGGGTTGCAGCTATATCAAGCGGAGCAGACTACCCTGAAGCAGCTTAGAGAACCCGAAGGGATTAAAGCTAGTTTGCGCTACTCCAACAACGAAGACGAAAATTTTTTATTTCTTGACGAAGCCTTCTCCGTTACCCTCATCCAATTACTGAAATCTGGAGTCGGGCTAGCCCAATGCCAAGACTATTTGAAGGTCAGAACAGCACAAGCTAATGCCGCACGTAAAGGCGAAAAAGGCAAGCGTTCAAACAAAGGGTTTGGGACGTCAAAATAATTGGCTCTTCCGTACCTGATATGCTAATCCGCCTCCGGCGATGCCCCAAACTCCTGCACAGCAAGAGTTTGGGCATTATTTTCAATTATTTTTAGCGGTAGAGGCGCTAAGAAGCCCCAAAGGTTTCTATTCCAGACTTTTCAGCCCTTTAAACTAATAGTTTGGCAGACCAAGTAATGAAGAACCCAATAATTTAATGAATGCTGGTTCTGTCATTAAACTTCATATTGTAACGGTAAATTTACACAAAACTCGAAAATTGTACGCTTCTAACACGAGCCAAAAATACTCTGATAGTCTGATCCAGTAACTAAAAAGAAGAGCCAATACCTAGCTTTTAAGCCACACGAATAAGCCTCGCTACTAGGAATTCAACGCAACTGGACTGGCAAAGTTCGGCAGAGTTTAATACCTAGTTGCAGGGATACTCATTGATTTTCGCTCCTAGCTCACTTGATTTGGGTATAGGGTAGAAAACTTTGGCTCTTTGGCTCTTTAAAACCTTGTTGAAGTCTACAGATAATCATGTCCAAGCAAAAAAAAATCAAAAGAAAAGGTAGACCCCGCTTAAAACACGAGAAAAAGGCGAGTTGTAAAGGAAGGAAATCAATGCGAGGTCAGCCTGAAACCTATGACGAACTCAAAAAAATTGTTTCTTTAAGTCTTACCCCAACCGCTTTGACAGGATTAAATGAATTCAGTGCTTGTTTAAATATTTCTCGCAGTGAATTGGTTGAGCGAATCGGTCAGGGTCTGCTGACGATCTCCGAACTGACAACGAAGACCGAGTGAAACTTACGTTTCTACTTGGACTACAGGTCTGGAGCTACTAAGTAAGAGCTAAATGACTCGCCCTCCCCAGATGAGTAAAAGGTTGCTTCAATCCTTAGCCTTTAATAAACCTAGAAAGGCGGAGGATTAGGATTTATTTAATACCTAAAATTTATTAGGTATTCACTAATTATTTATTAATAAATCCTAGGGTTTTGAAGCTAGAAATAATCCTCCAAAAGGGTTGAGCATTTATCTAGCTAATTGCCGCAGGCACCGATGAATTCGTTCCCTTCGATAGCGAGTAGTGCTATCTATAATAAACAAGAGAGTAAAGGAGGCTGGAAATGAAAAAATGAGCAAAACCTAAATCATTGGCACCGTAATTCGAGAGCTTTTAAATAATAGCTCAATGGCAATTTAATTTTTTTGTGTACCATCAGAGGCATTTATTATGCAGGAATCTCTCACTTGCTGGTCAGTATTCGAGATGTATGAAGAACAAGTTCGAGCGATATATCCAGAGTCGAAAGCTAAACGAGTTATTAATGAATTTCGTTGCGCTACCCTACGGTTTTGGTTATCACAATTAGGCTTTACTAGAGCAACATCAGGTCGAAAGATGACAAAAGCCGAGAGCGAGGCAGCTAAGGAGTTTTTAAAAAGCTTAAGAGTTGAAGTACTGCTCAGCGCCCGTCAAACAATACAGCAGGCTTTCCAGAGCCAAAAAGCGTCTATTGCTAGCCAAAACACTTACGGAAATCGATTTAACCAATTTTTGAGTTGGAGCGAACAACAACAGTGGTGGCCAGCTAGAGGTTCGCGGCGGGCGAGAGTGAAACAGCAATCCTGTCCATCCATGAAAAATCCCTATGGCCATACCTCCAACACTCCCTTGACCGAGCGGAGGACAGTGCATCAGAAATACACGCTTAAGCCTCAAGACACGCCGGCTCCTTTACAAAAAGAATTGGATGACTTTTATCAATATTTAACTGACCCAGAGTGCCCGTTCCGTGTGATTGACCCAATTAGCGAATTATCCGCATTAGAATACACCAAGAATATACGTCTAATGCTTGGCTGGTTTTGTTACCACCGCACACCGCCAATTGCGTTAGAGCAACTGCGTTTGTCACATTTGATTTCTGTGCTTAGGCAAGAAGACTTAGAACATCTCAATAGCAAAGAACAGGCAAAACTATGGAAACAGCATAGGCAAACCCTTGAAATTTGGCTGTGCAGTTATTTCCGTTTCTTGAGAGAAGTCCTCCACTCGAAAAGTCCTTCTACCAAACGCAATAAGTTAGGGGCGCTTTTAGAACTGGCTAAGTTTCTCTACACCAGTGAGGTGGAGGAAGAGGCGGATTATAAGCAGATTCCTCTGTTCAAAGCGCTCAACAACCACTTAAGTTCAGTGAGAAAGGACATCAGCGAGTGGGTGAAAAATCGGCAGTCTGTTTCAGATTTTGAGAAGAAGTGGCCGGATACGGCAGAAGGCGAGACAGCGCTGGAAGTTGTTAGAACCAAAATTGTAGAACCGTTGCGTCTGGAGTGCCGACCCAGAAACAGCCGAGGTCGATTTCGGTCTGGCTTTGCCATTGCTAAAAGCTATCAAGATTACTTAAAGTGGTCGCTGCTTGCTGACATCCCTGCAAGGCGGCAACAAGAATACCGTACTTTAAGAATTGCGCTGATTTGTCCTGTTAAGCGTCCAGAATCCGTACCACCTGACGGCTTGTATCAGCCCCTGCCGCCTGCACAAGTGCGTGAAAAACATTGGGATGGCACAATTAAGGACAATTATCTTTACTTTACCTATGTCCACGAGAAAAAGCCTTATCCTCAAGGGGTCTGGGTGCTGGACATTCAGCAGTACAAAACCCGCTCGACTCACGGCGGTCAATCCATAGTAGTTCCCAACCGCCAGTTAGCTGACGGCAGTTGCTTCTATGATTACTTAGAAGGCTATTTGTACGGCAGTTGGATCTGTGATGGTTATAAAAATCGACAGGTTTACGATTGGTGGCAGCCGGAGTTAAAGGGGCAACGGGGACGCTGGGTGACAAGTGGGCGAACTGAATTCAATCCGTTGGATACCTTCTATCTGTCAACGGATGCCAATTCACCCAAGTGGCTTTGGGGCTATGTGTTTGTCCTCCCCAGACTTGGCATCGGAGCATCAGCTTCAGAGTTTGGTTGCTCGTTTGAAAGTACCTCTCATCGTTTTATTGGTAAGCGGATTTCACCCCATATGATGCGGTATTTCTGGGCGACTTGGGCGTATCAAGTCGGACTTGATGACGCCCAAACTCGGTCGTTAGCTTATGCGATGGGACATAAGGTGGAGACATTACGGAAATTGTATGAGCGCTGTACTCCGGAAGAGAAGCGCCGACCGATTGAGGAGGTGATTGAGGAGCTGTTGTTTAAGCAGCCGCCATCACCTGAGTTGAAGCAGGAAGCGAACACCCAGCCCGAAAGTTTGCTTGCCCAGTTGCAGAAGTTAAGTCCTCTGGAACGAGAACAGCTCATGGCGATGCTGGATATGCTGGATAAGTAATGGGGCTGCTATCTTGACCGATGGTGAGTATTCTAGGGTCCAGGCTTGAGGGTTTGGATCGTTGTTCCAGCTCCGACTTTTCTTGGCTATTGTTGGGCGTAGCTGCAATAGAAGTAAGTACCCTGGTCGGTGAGATTGAATGCGATCGCTATGTGCTTGGGAAGCTTTAAATCCAATTAACTTACTTGCACAACTTCGTTGTCACCAGCTCTCCAGCGGGGTGCGATCTCCCCAACCCTCTTAAAAAACGGGGAAATGGAATTCATAGTCCCCCTTTTTAAGGAGGATTTAGGGGGATAAATCAAGGTTCTGCAACGCTAGAGGATGTTTGGAAATACACAGAGAGTACAAAAAGTCTCAGCAAGCCTGCGTAGCATCAGTCGGATTATGAGCGAATCCTTGCTTCCTCAGAAGCAAGGATTCGCTCATAATCCACATTGAAGCGACGACACCAATGCAGCCAAGCGTAAGTGCGTTCAACGGTCTAACGTGCCCTCTTGACTTCAGCGCTCCGAAGTCAAGCTTCACCCGGTAGGGAGCCGGAAGTCGAGAGGGCGATCGCTATCTAATCCTGTGGAATACACGGCACACACTATACAAGGATTACAAAGATTGAGCTGGCAGCGATCGCAGCTTATCTTTTCAAGGCTGATCCGGCAGCGATGAGGAGTGCGATCGCTTCGCTTCAAGAGCAACGCCGCAAGGTAGAAGCGAAGCTTAAAGGGTGCAATCTGCGCGGTCTGCGGGATGACTTATGCCTTTGAAGCAATAGACCTCATGGAAAAGCCGCAGGAGGGATGGCAAAAGTAGGTTACAGTCGGGAAAAGGATGTATGACGATGTAGAAACGGATCGGACATCAGTGCGATCACCAGTTGAGAAATGTATGTATTCCGGATTGAAAGAAAATCCTCTTTCAACTCCAATCGAAGGCTCTGGTAGAGACAATTAATTTAGGCAGAGTTTAAAAAGCACACTACAAAACTCGTTGTGGCTGTGGCGCATAGCGCTTTCATAGCGCTACCTTTTTGAAGGGCTACAAGGATCTGCTCCTACGGTTGAATCAAGGTTTGGGACATACCTTTCAAGTGATTTAGTCCCCAATAAGGCCAAAAGTTTCTGTCCCTTATGCTCGCACCTTTCCACCATTATTTTTGAGCGAGAATCGCGCTCAAACTTAGTGGGATTTTGGTATCAACCAATTGGTTCCCGATGACCACACGCTCTCCAGTAACCCAGACTTCCTGCGGTTGAAAGCAATAAATCCTGCGGGGGGAAGCATCGAGATAATCCTGAGGAGTTCGATCCGGGGAACTGCCAGCTCGCTTGAACAGCCGTTGCATGACATCTGCGACTGAATCGCGATCTACTTGGGTGGCAGAGCCAGCCAAATACAGCCCTTCACCTTTGCCCTCTGCTTTCGTGGAATCATAGATGGCGATAAGCGCTCGCCCCTGATTGCAGTATAAGTTTTGCGAATGCTTGGCTGCGATCGCAGAAGACCAGAAGATGTTCCAATGGTCGTCATAGGCGAAGAAGATCGGGGATACCCAGGGAAAGCCATCAGGAGAGCAGGTGGAAAGGGTGCAGTAGTGGATGCTGGAAATAATACGATGTGCTTTAGCAATAACCTCTGGATTATCAGAATCAAGCGTGTTGATCCACCCATTCTCAGCGGTAGCAGGAGTCATTCTAGTTATTCCTCGGTTGTTTGAAAACGAATGTATGAGAAAAGATTGTTGCACTATGAGAAATTAATCAACTAAGCAGAGTTCAGGCTATTTGTCAAAGGCTAAAAAAGATATATGGAGAACTGGGAACGCTGGGGGCAACCTTTTAGATAGGGTCATTACTCTGAATGACCCTATTTTCAGAAATAGTTTTCAGTTTCTGCA
Organism: Trichocoleus sp. FACHB-6; assembly: GCF_014695815.1. Taxonomy (NCBI): domain Bacteria; kingdom Bacillati; phylum Cyanobacteriota; class Cyanophyceae; order Leptolyngbyales; family Trichocoleusaceae; genus Trichocoleus; species Trichocoleus sp. FACHB-6. Next base: position 1,604 of record NZ_JACJOY010000008.1, on the reverse strand, counting down.
CCGAACCCTAAACACTAATTGCATGGTAAGACGGCTTGAACTAACCTAATATGGCTAAAGACTAAAACGTGAGCGCATCTTGGTAAGGAGTAAACGAATGGAAGTGCCAAATAATATCTCCGCCACAGCTTTTCTTTCAAGCCAGTCCCGCGCAAGAGCTGCTGAGGTCAGTAAAGATAGTTATTCCGGATTGTGGGTTAGTCCAGAAACGATTCACTTATGGGATGATTTCGCTGAAAATGTTTATCCTCACGATGATTTGGAACTGGCTCTTCGCTGTAGGTTTTTTTTAGAGAAACTTCAGTCATTCGTTAAAGAGAATGCCAATTCCATTTTTATTAACATTGCTGCCGGATTTACTTCTTATCCCTTCCTCATAGAACCGCCATGTCCTTCTATTGAAGTAGATTATCCACACGTTATTGACTTTAAAAGCAGCCAACTCAAAAAATGGCAGGAAGAAGGTATTTTACCTAAACGTGAAATAGAGTTTTTCCCCACTGACCTAAAAAACGCCTCTAACCTAAGCGATTTGAGAAAAGCAGTTGGCGATCGGATTTACGAACAGCCATCATATATCCTGATGGAGGGCATCACTTACTATCTAGACATTCCGATCCTGAAAAACCTTTTAGAAATATTTAGAGATTCTCAAGTCAAAGGTTCTTTAGTTGCCTTCGATTTTTGGAAGCCCGACATTGTAAACTCTCCCGTATTTCTCAAGCTAGAGAAATATTTTGCCGAGCGATTTGGGTTTGAAGCTCGTACTTATAACTTGTTCGACGCTGAATTTATTAGTTCTATCGAAGGATATGAAATTGTTGAAATCACTGATGTTGCCCAACAAGAAAAAGTTTATTGTACAAGTGAGTTATTGCAAAATTATGAATCCCTATTAATGGAGAATTATGCGGTTTTGATAAAAGTTTAATCACCTTGTTTAGGAATTAATTTATCTCAGTGGTATTTGGCAAACTTAAACCTTAGATCATGGACATTTCCCAGTAATGCCCATGAAAATAGACCGACACGGAAAAGCCAAAATTTTATCTGTAGAAGAAGTCCAGTTGCTGTTCAATTCGGGTTTGCAAACCGAACGAGATCGCGCTTTATTCGGCATCTACTTATTTTGTGCCTGCCGTATTCAGGAAGCTTGCACCCTGAGAACTGTGGATGTCTACGACGCATCAGGAAGAGTGCGCCCCAAACTAATCATTAGAAAGGGGAATACCAAAGGAAAGCTGGCAACTCGCACCATCCCCGTCATTGATGATCTACGAATCCTTCTCACCAACTACCAGCCAGCAACGGGCCAGCCCTATTTGTCTCCCGGTCGGTTCGGGGAACCTTTCCAACCAGATTCAGCAGACAAGGCATTGAGAAAAGCCTGCAAACGAGTTGGCTTAGAAGGTGTCTCATCTCATAGTTTCCGACGTTCAGCCCTGACCCAAATGAGCGATGCGCTTATCCCCTTAAGAATTGTTCAGGAAGTCAGGAGTTACGCAGTTGAACTGAAGATGCGGTAGAAGGAAGGAATGAATTGTTAGCTTCCATCGTTTCCAGTGCCTCTATGTGAACGTTGAACTGAAGATGCGGTAGAAGGA
>NZ_JACJOY010000079.1:0-14112 GCF_014695815.1 Trichocoleus sp. FACHB-6 | reverse complement strand
CAGGGAAACAGTAGCAAACCTGACCAGCCGACGAAGACGAAGCGATCGCGCTTTAGCCAGTCGTCTACGGAGTCAAACCAACCCCGTTCGTTAGTAGCGCGTCCGACTGCAATTGTCATTTCAAATCCTCTTACTATTGCTTCAACTCGGAGGAATTAACATTTTTTTTTGACACCACCCACGCCAGAGCGCATTGGGCTTTTATAGAGAATTTTGTCTAGTGTCTGTCTTCAATAGACAAACTAGCTTTATTTCCCTGCGTGTCAACTTTGACTAACCTGTTGCCCTGTTGTCAGGTTTCAGGCTACTGTTGTTTGGCAATTATGCGCTTTTTCCTCCAAGACTAAATCGTTGGGGTATGAGCGCGTGTTCTCTATGATAAAAAAATATCAGAATTTTTACAATCTGACACGTAATTCTCATTAATCCCTGCCAAAGTCAAATTATTCGCCTCAATAGCATAAATCCCTGTTTTCGCTGGATAATCTGAATCAGAGCGATCTTAAAAATCTTGCCTTAACAACTCTGGCTCTGTTTGGAGCTTTATTTCATGACTGCACCGACAACAACCACTCCTTCCCGCGTTCTCCGTCAAAAAGTTTTAGGCTCTCGCCGCTTGAGTAACTACTGGTGGGCAACCGTAGTCTCCGTAGGATCTACTGGCTTCCTGCTGGCTGGAATTTCTAGCTACCTGAAAGTGAATCTGCTGCCCTTTGCTGACCCCACCCAGCTAACTTTCATCCCTCAAGGAATAGCGATGGGTTTCTACGGCATCTGCGGTTTGCTTCTAGCGAGCTACCTGTGGCTAGTCATCATTTTGGACGTAGGCGGCGGTTACAACGAGTTTAATCAAGAGACAGGATTCGTTCGGATCTTCCGGTGGGGCTTTCCAGGGAAAAACCGCCAGATTGAAATCACCTGCCGGACACAAGACGTGCAAGCAGTTCGAGTGGAGATTAAAGAAGGACTTAACCCTCGTCGAGCGATTTATCTGCGCGTTAAGGGACGCCGAGATATTACTCTGACCAGAGTAGGTGAACCGATATCCCTGTCAGCCCTGGAAAATCAGGGAGCAGAGCTGGCTCGTTTCTTAGAAGTGCCGATCGAAGGTCTGTAAATATCTTGGTTGAGCTATCCCATATCTGCATAAGATGATTCAGTAGCTCTGGCTACACAATTAGGGGAAGTGAAAATGCAGATACAACTTCGTCACTGGTTAATATCACTGTTTATGATTGGGGGACTGATATTAGGAGGATGTGCCACACCACAGGCTGCTTCCTCGGACTCCACCAATTTAGCGACTGAAACGACCACCACACCTGCCACTACAGCGAGTAGTCCAATGAGCAATTTGCCCCGCCTAGAAGGTAAAGCCACCGTAGTTATGACGGTTAATGGCTCACCGATTACGATTGAAGTCGATGGAACTCATGCCCCAGTTACAGCGGGGAATTTTGTAGATTTAGTCCAGCGCGGTACCTACGATGGTCTGGTGTTTCACCGGGTAGTACGGGAACCACAACCCTTTGTCGTCCAAGGCGGCGACCCACAAGGTAAAGACCCTAATTTCCCGACAGAACGGCTGGGAACGGGTAGTTTTATCGATCCAGCAACGAATCAAGCGCGTTACGTTCCTTTGGAAATCACGCCGAAAGGGGCAGATAAGCCCGTCATCGGTCAAACACTAAAGAGCGCAAGGGTTTCGGCTGTGCCAGAGTTGCGCCATACTCGCGGTGCTGTGGCTATGGCTCGTTCATCTATGCCTGACTCAGCTTCGTCGCAATTTTACTTTGCTTTAGCTGATTTACCATTTCTGGATGGCGACTATGCTGTATTTGGCAATGTCACTCAAGGGATGGATGTTGTTGACAAGATTCAGCAAGGCGATCGCATTGAATCAGCTAAAGTAACCAAGGGTGCGGAAAACCTGAAAAAATAGCTAATGGCTAATAGCTAATAGCTTTTCAATGGTGGAAGTTGTTGTCACTGGAATTGGTTTGATTTCAGCTTTGGGTACAAGCTTGGAGTCCAGCTGGCAACAGCTGATATCGGGTAAATCTGGTATTCAGCTGCATCAACCTTTTGGGGAACTTTCCCCTCGTCCCTTGGCGCTGATAGGCAAACAACCAGCCCAGTTAGAAACTTTGACTGGGCTGGTTGTGGCGGCGGCGTTGCAAGATGCTGCTTTGGTTGCACCTTTGCCTGATTGTGGCGTGGTAATTGGTTCAAGTCGCTCTCATCAGGCATCTTGGGAGAAATTGGCGCGGGAGTTTTATCGGGCAGATCCCCCCCAACCCCCCCGTGATAAGGGGGGGCTAGGAAAGCAATGGTTGGAGGCGCTGCCGCATATGAATGCGATCGCATCCGCAAGGTCTATCGGGGCAACAGGCGCGGTATTGGCACCAATGGCAGCTTGTGCAACTGGAATTTGGGCGATCGCGCAAGGCTTTCACTTGATAAAATCTGGGCAGTGTCAGCAAGTAATTGCTGGGGCGGTGGAAGCCCCGATTACACCACTTACCCTGGCTGGATTTAAGCAAATGGGTGCTTTAGCCCAATCTGGCGCTTATCCCTTCGACCGACACCGCGAAGGATTGGTCTTGGGAGAAGGGGCTACTGTGTTGGTACTTGAATCAGCGGATTTAGCAAAGCGGCGGTCAGCACGGATTTATGGTCAGGTGCTGGAATTTGGCTTGACAGCAGATGCTTATCATGCTAGCGCGCCGGAGCCTGGAGGGAAAAGCGCGATCGCGGCTATCAAACAATGCTTAGAACGCAGCCACCTTTCCCCCTCTGACATCGATTACATTCATGCCCACGGTACAGCTACCCAGCTAAATGACCACAACGAAGCACAGCTAATTAGGAAGTTGTTTCCCCAAGGAGTTCCAGTTAGTTCCACCAAAGGAGCCACAGGTCATACACTGGGAGCATCAGGAGCCTTGGGTGCAGCTTTTAGCTTGATGGCATTGCAGCATCAAATTTTACCGCCGTGCGTCGGGTTGAAAGAATCAGAGTTTGATTTGAATTTAGTTACAGTGTCGCGTCCGGCTGAGATTCGGCGGGTGCTTTGTTTTAGCTTTGGTTTCGGAGGACAGAATGCGGTGGTAGCGTTGAGTAAAATGTAGCCGCGCCTTTAGGCGTTCGGCTATACGAATGAAGAGTACCTTCGCAGGCTTTATAAAATTTTTAATAAGGTGATTCCCCAGCCGGAGATAAGGGATTTTTGCTGATAGTGGCTGGCTAGGTTGCGGATGTAGTTAGCTACTTGATCGATGTTGTGGCGACTAACTTTAAATGCACCGTAACCACCTTGCCACTTGAAAAATTTTTGGGTTTTATTTCATGGGTAACTAGATCAGAAGAACTGCTTTTAGCTTTATTCAAATACAGTCAAGGCAGGCGGGAAATCAGTTAATAGGTGAACATGATCTGCAACGCAGCCGATAGCAACTCCTTGCATCCTAAGTGATGACACTAACTAACAATGGCTGCATAAATTACCTTTTGAATATCTGATGTAACTAGCGGGAAATTATCCCAAGTTACCCAAACCAAGTATACAAGTGCATAAAATTTCTGTCCATTGTACGTATTGTAAAAATGCCCTCGCCCTGAAGGTTTAGGGCGAGGGCAAAAAATTTGTATAAAAGTAAACAAAAAAAATAGGGTGTATGCCACCCTAAAAACTCTCTACAAATATTTAATTGGCGACTGCTCTAAAAAAGGCAATTTACCCCACCTATTGCTTTTAACCTCTAACTAGCCAAACGTTCTGGAGTTTGAGACTGCAACACAGATACCAAATGCTCCACACCTCTTTGCAGATGTCGCGTCACCGTCATCGGGCTGACACCGATGCGTTTAGCCGCTTCTTTACGGGGAAGATCGCGTACTAACACCAAATCAATAGCCGCCTTGGTTTTGTTATCCAGATGGCTCATCGCGCCTTCCAGTTCTTGCCGTTCTTCTTCTTGATATTGCAAGCTTTGATAGCGAGCGTCAGGCAGCGTTTCTCCCAACGTAATCTGAAAATCGAACTGCTGATAAACGATAGTATCTAAGCTTAGTGGTCGGCAGTTTTGAGTTGCTACCTTACTTTCATTCCACTCATCCAGCGATACTTTTAGCGCTTCGGCAATTTCAGCTTCTTTTGGCGAACGTCCTAAAGTTTGTGCCAAATCTTTACGCGCTTTTTGCCCTTCTTGCTGGAGATCCTGCCAGCGACGAGGCATTTTCATCACGCCGCCCCGGTCGCGCAAAAAATGCAGCATCTCACCGCGAATGTAAGGAACCGCGAAGGAACTAAAAGCATAGCCTTGATGAGGGTTGAATCGCTCAATCGCCCGCATCAAGCCGAGATAGCCGAGTTGTTCCAAATCTTCATAAGGTTCAGAACACTGATAGCTGACTCGGTGAGCAATTTTCCTCACCAGTCCCATATTTAACTCCACCAGTCGATTGCGAACTTCGACGGATGGATTTCTATAGTATTTAATTAAAAGTTCCATCGAATCGGAGCTGCAAGAAGGTTGAGTCGCCATTGTCAAAGCCTCTGTAATACCAGCCCGTTTAGAAAATTGGGCGATCGCTATATCTTTTTCGTTTCACCTGAACTTATTCTCTTTAGAGGCGGAGCTACACACCATCGTTGGATTACGGAATTCACAGAGGACTTCCTCCCAAATGTCAGCATATATACGTAAATTGCGCCTTGGTTCCGCCGGAGCTTGTCTATAGAGCTGTCTATGGCTAAATTGATTTACAGTCTCAGCGAGGCAGCAATCTAAATCCCTATTAGAGATGGACATGAAATTAGGCTCTTAAAACAAGCCGCGAGATCCTTGAGTGGGAACCCAGTAGCAGAAGACTTAAGGTCTACGCCACAATTGAATTGGAAGGTAATCCTTTTTTGTAAATTATTGGTTTAGTTCTGAGGAAGTCCCATGAGTAACACCAGCAACTTCCGTCAAGCGATACGTGAGGCTAAAAATCACGCGCTCGTTGGTCCCAATGTGATTGCCAATGCCCTACCCTACGTAGGCGCTGGACTTGTTTTGACCGCACTTGGCAGCTACGGGGGTCTTGGCGTTCTCCGTTCCAATCCAGAGATATTCATGCCAACCTTCTGGGTTGCGCTGATTGCAGAATTTGCTCTCTTCTTCGTTGCCCAAAACGTTGCCGCAAAAGGTAACAAGAGCGTTGCTCTGCCGCTTTTGGCTACCTACAGCCTGCTGTCTGGCTATACCCTGAGTGGGTTGTTGTTCGTCGCGTTGAGGACATCTGGAGTTGGTTTGCAAGGAATTGGTTTTGCTGCCCTCGGTTGCGGCATTACCTTTATTGCAGCACGGCAGATTGGTTCTAACCTGTCTGACCAAGACGGCATGGCTTTGACTAAAACTGTACAGCTAGGCATCATCGCCCTAATTGTTGTGCTAGTGGGTCAGCTGCTGTTGTCCTTCTTTGGTGTCTATACACCCACCTGGCTAGAAATTGCCATTTCTGGCATTGGTGTGTTTTTGTTTGCAGGTGCTGCTGTGGTGGATTTCTACATCCTGCCTCGCACCTACCGCAACGATGAGTATCTGCCTGCCGCTTTGTCGATGTATTTGACGTACATCAACCTGTTCATTTTCATTTTGCGCTTGATGATCGCGCTCAATAGCCGCGATTAATAGGCAAAAGGTTAGGCGAACTAAAATAAGCTTGAAACCGTGGCTTAAATATGAAAAGCTACGGTTTTTTCTTATACATAGAAAGTAAAGACTCCAGCTAAGATCGAAAAAAGTGCAACTTTACTACCAAGTGCTCATCGGAAAAAGCTCGAAACAATGATTGAACTACTAGACATTAAACGAGAAGTCGAAACGTTGTGCGATCGCCTGGGTAAAACTCAGGACTATCTTTGACGTTCCTGCATTGACTGCTAAAATTCAAGACCTGGAGCAATTGGCAGCTCAACCGGAATTTTGGGATGACCAAACTGCTGCACAGAAAACTCTCCAAGAACTCAATGACCTGAAATCCCACTTACAGCAATTTGAGGATTGGAAAAACAATCTGGAAGATGCTAAGGCTGTCGTAGAACTGCTGGAGTTAGAAACTGACACCGCACTCCTCGCGGAAGCGGAAACTAACGTTACCAAGCTCAATCAGGAACTCGACCGCTGGGAGTTGCAACAGCTGCTTTCTGGTACATACGACCAAAGCGGAGCAGTGCTAAGTATTAACGCTGGTGCAGGCGGTACAGACGCTCAAGACTGGGCGGAAATGTTGCTGCGGATGTACACCCGTTGGGCAGAAGATCGCGGCTACAAAGTCACCTTAGCGGAAATATCGGAGGGAGATGAAGCCGGGATAAAATCTGCCACTTTGGAAATTGACGGGCGTTATGCTTATGGCTACCTGAAGGCAGAGAAAGGAACTCACCGACTGGTGCGGATATCGCCTTTCAACGCCAACGACAAGCGGCAAACTAGCTTTGCTGGAGTGGAAGTGATGCCAACTCTGGATAAATCGGTCACTTTGGACATTCCAGACAAGGATCTGGAAATCACTACTACCAGAGCTGGTGGCAAAGGTGGGCAAAATGTCAACAAAGTGGAAACAGCGGTGCGGATCGTTCACATTCCCACTGGGATTGCCGTGCGCTGTACCCAGGAGCGAAGTCAGCTGCAAAACAAAGAAAAAGGTCTTGCCATCCTTAAGGCTAAGTTACTGATTGTTGCTCAAGAGCAACGCGCCAAGGAAATTGCCGACATTCGCGGCGATATGGTGGAGGCAGCTTGGGGCAACCAAATTCGTAACTACGTCTTCCATCCATACCAGATGGTAAAGGATCTGCGGACGGGAGTGGAAACGGCTGCGATCGCTGATGTGATGAACGGCGAAATTGACTCGTTCATTGAAGCTTATCTGCGCCAAGAAAATCAACTGGCTTAAAAAAGGCAATCAATAGGTGTAGGCTTCTCGTTCCCAGGCTGATCCTGGGAACGCTCACAATAGACGTTCTGCCTCGCCAGTTGATCGTGAAAGGTGACTGCCTCACTTCGGCATTCCCAGGCTTACTCTGGAAGATAGCTAGATAATGCCCTTAATAGAGAAACAAACTGTTACATTTAGGGAAACAATGGTTTCTCACTCTTTGACCTTAAGTAAACGCTTCTCATGAGCAACCCATCTTCACCGTCCCCAGTGGCACCACAAAATTCAGAAAATTTACCAGAATCGCCAGCAGCTTCCACGGAAGCTAAACCCAGCTACGTTAAGCTGGCAATGCGAAACATGGTGCGAAAGCGGGGTACTTCTTTGCAACACTTCGCACTGACAACCGTTGGTTTGTTGGCTGTTCTGATTGGTTTGTCCTATATTACTCGTTAACGACAAGTTAGACAAAAGTGCAAGTTGAAGTCAGCATACAAGATTGTTTTTTCTCTTCCAGTGCATCTGCTGCTGTTGACAACTCATTGAATAGCGCCGCAAGCGAAGCTATTCCGGAGGGAATCGCCCCGGAAACTTGGGAAATCTGGTTTTATCGCTGGATGGAAAGTCTGCACCCGGATATTCCACCAGCGGATGCTTACGAACTGAGTCTGCGCCTCACCGACGATGAGGAAATGCAGGCGCTTAATTCTCAGTACCGTCAGCAAAATAAACCGACAGATGTGCTGGCTTTTGCCTCCTTAGAGGTAGACTGTCCTCAACCAGTCGAATTAATGGAGGATACGCCTCTATATCTGGGGGATATCGCGATCTCTGTGGATACGGCAATTCGCCAGGCTCAACAACAAGGACATCCATTAAAAACCGAGCTAGCTTGGTTAGCTGCTCACGGCTTGCTACATCTTCTCGGTTGGGATCATCCCGATGAAGATAGCTTGAGTGAAATGTTAAATCAGCAGGAAACTTTACTTCAGATTATTGGTCTTGATATCCAGCAAAATTAGATCCAACAGCCGCAAGTTGTAATATTCTAGGTTGATGCAATTGTTCGTATCCCGGATTGGAGTTTCCCGGTTATGAAGCTGGATCAATGGTTAATTTCCTTTAGGCAAGAAAAAAACGCTGCCATGCCTCAAGAACTTTCAACACCTTCGATTAACTGCTCTGATGTGGTGAAACCAAACCGGGATTTATCTTGGCGAATTGCTCCCAACTTACTGATTAGTTTTAAATATGCTTGGGCTGGACTCCGATATGCCTTTGTTACCCAGCGCAATTTTCGCATCCATGTAGTCATAGGTACAGGAGCGATCGCTATATGCGTCTTTTTGCATCTCCAACCCGTGGAAATGGCAGTGATTGGCTTGACAATTGGGCTGGTGTTGGCAATGGAATTATTAAATACCGCGATTGAGTCGGTTGTTGACTTAACGGTTAAGCAGTCCTACCATGAACTTGCCAAAATTGCCAAAGACTGTGCCGCTGGTGCTGTTCTGATTTCAGCGCTGGTGTCAGTGTTGGTAGCCACTTCGCTAATGCTACCCCCACTTGTAGCTTTGATTCAGTCGGCGCTGCGCTAAAAAAGTGCTGAGGATTGAGCCAAGAAGGAGTGATAAAGTTTGATTATCGTTATTGATAACTACGACAGTTTCACCTATAACCTAGTGCAGTACCTGGGAGAGCTGGGCGCACAACTGCCTGTAGCGTCTGAGATTCAGGTATATAGAAATGACCAAATCTCTCTGGAGCAAATCCGCCTTGCTAAGCCAGATGGAATCGTGATTTCTCCGGGGCCAGGCCGTCCGGAAGATGCTGGAGTTTCCCAACAACTAATTCAAGAACTAGGCTCAACTGTGCCAATTTTAGGCGTTTGCCTGGGTCATCAAGGTATTGGTCAGGTTTTCGGTGGTGAGGTGGTTTCTGCGCCAATGTTGATGCACGGAAAAACTTCTCCCATCCATCACACAGATACGGGGGTGTTTAAAGGATTAGACAATCCTTTTACCGCTACCCGGTATCATAGTTTGGTGATTGACCGCCAAACTTGCCCAGATGTCCTAGAAATTACGGCTTGGGTGGAGGATGGCACAATCATGGGCGTTCGGCATCGGAACTATCCGCATATTCAGGGCGTCCAATTTCATCCAGAGAGTATTTTGACGACTTCAGGAAAGCAGTTGTTGCGAAACTTTCTGGAATCACTTTAGAAGCTAATAGCTAATAGCTAATTGTTGATTACTATTGACTATTAACTATTAGTAAAGAACTAATGACTAAGGACTAAATCTTGATGAAACGGCGACAGTTAATCCAGTATGCTGGGGCGGGCTTCCTTGCAGCTTTAGGAACAGGCTTGGCTTCTGGATTTGAAAGTTATCAGGCGCAGACATCTGGTGATTCACTTTCTATTAAGTGGCTGGGGCATACCAGCTTTTTGTTCACTGGGGGCGGCAAACGAGTTCTGGTGAATCCCTTTCAGAATTTGGGCTGCACATCTGGCTATCGTTCATCTAAGGTGGCGGCAGATTTGGTGTTAGTCAGCAGTCTATTGCTTGATGAAGGCGGGGTGGAAGGGCTACCGGGGAATCCGAAATTAATCTACGAACCGGGAGCTTATCAAGTTGATAATTTAAAACTTCAAGGGATTAGCATTGGCAAAGACCGGGAGGGCGGACGACGTTTTGGGACAAATGTGGCTTGGCGTTGGACGCAAGGGGGAATTAATGTTCTACATTTGGGGGGTGCAGCGGCACCGATTGAGATTGAGCAGAAAATTCTCATGGGTCGTCCTGATGTAGTGCTGGTTCCAGTGGGCGGGGGCGCGAAAGCTTACACGCCAACGGAAGCAAAGCAGGCGATACAAGTTCTCAATCCGAAGTTGGTGATTCCGACGCATTACCGGACGCAAGCTGCCGATCCTGATAAGTGCGATATTGTGGCTGTGGATGAGTTTTTGGCATTGATGGATGGGATGCCGATACGTCGTGTTAGTGACACGCTGACGGTTAAGCCAGGAGATTTGCCTAGTAATGGGAGCGCGATCGCATTGATGAGTTATAAATTTTAAATTACATCCTCGTTCCCCGCCTCAGCCTGGGAACGAGAACTACTCGTTAATGACTGAATAAAGTTGATTAAATTTCTCATTGGGTAACAAACCCCTGGGATCTAACGATAAATTTTCTTTGATCCGGGTGACAAGATACATATCGATGTCACCTTTATTTTTTGCATCGATTTTACCCCGATATTCGCATTCAAAAAAATCTTTGATTAACTGAAAAGTTGTTTCGGAAATATTAATGCCTCCGGAAACACCAGATGATTCCATTCTGGATGCAATATTAACAGTATCTCCCCAAACATCATAAGCAAACTTCTTGTGTCCGATTGCACCTGCTAATAATGGGCCTGAGTGAATGCCGATGCGAATTTCCCAGTAGGGATGATTGTTTTGAATTTTTTCTTGTCGCCGCCATTGCATAAATTCTCGAATTTGTAAGGCGGCTAGGGCGGCATCAATCGCATGGGTGCGGTTGGGAGTGGGGATTCCGCCAACACACATATAACTGTCACCAATTGTTTTTAATTTTTCTAGATTCTGTGCTTCAGTTACCATATCGAAAGCAGAAAAGCAATAATCTAGTTCATCTACTAACTCTTGGGGTGGCAGTTGTTCGGCTAAGTTAGTGAAGTTCTTGAAGTCGGTAAATAGAACTGAGGCGGATTCATAATAAACAGGTTTTACTCTACCTGTGCTTTTCAGTTCATCAGCAACATCTGCTGGGAGGATATTTAATAGTAGTTGGTCAGATTTGCGTTTTTCTGCCTCTAGTTGAGCATTTAGCTGATTTAACTCTTCAAAGCAGTTGGCGTTGCGAATTGCTGCTGATATTTGCAAAGCTAGTAAATAGCCGATCCGCACATCTTCTAGGGTGTAAGCTTTCGGTAAAGTGGTGGCAAAGTTGATTGTACCCATTACTAAAGAGCGATCGCTTACCAATGGGATAATCAGCTGGGAGGCGTAGGGTGCTAAAAAAGCTGCCGTTGAACCTTCTTTAATTAGTTGCGGTTGACCCGTTTTCATGACACGCCCCAGAGGACTATCCTCTATGACGCTAGCCGCGTCCAATTCCACAGGAGAACCAAACAATGTCACTAGCCGACAAGAATTGCTATGACAGATGTAGACGCTACAATGCTCAAAATCTAGCAACCATTTGGCTTGTTTGCCTACGACTCGCAAAATCTCATCTAAATTAAGGGAACGATTGATCGCTGTGGCAATTTCATTCACGGCGGCGATGCGGGTCGATAGCGCTTGAGTTTCAGCCAGCAGACGGCGGGCTATCAGCAGCAGTGGTTCGCGTTCTTGCTTTTCCAGCCCATTGCCATTCATGGAGTTGGGAGGATAGGGTGATTTTAAATTTATAATGAGTCAATTTCGAGGGCGATCGCGTCCGTATAGCGGTTTATGCTGGTGAATAAGTCAGCTGTGCCAATAATCTCGAAAATTTCTGACTGGTCTAACCCCAACGAACGCAACTGCTGGTAATCTGCATCAGTTAAATCGTGCGGTTTGGTGGCGGCTTTTAAGCCAAAGGTGATTACGGCTTTTTCACGGGCTGGTAGCGGACAAGCAGCAAAGTCTGAAACTAACGTCTTGAGGACTTCTTCACTCATCCCTAGGGCTGATAATCCATGCAGATGAACGTTTAAGGCATAGGGACTATTATTGGCTTGGGAGATGGCGACCCCAATCATTTCTTTGAGGGTACGGGGTACGTCTCCCTTGAGAATAGTGGCGCGAAACTTTTTCCAGTTGGCTTCTAATAAGTCGGGATTGATAGCCATCGATTTGAAAATGTTGGGAACGATGCCAAACCCTAATTCTGTTAAGATTTCGTCGTAAACTTCCTTAACTTTTAAATCGGTTACTTCCTCTGGTTCCTTGATAGAAAAGTGAGCCATTGGTGCCTCTTGTGTTTGGTTATGCGGGTGTAAAATGATACAAGTGTGTAAAATATTTATTTGATTACCCTGATCTCCAGTTTTCGGGTCTTACAAAGCCCGGACAGGAGAATTCTGCTTATTAGTAGTTGCACCCGCAAATAGCACTCTGTTGTCCTCAAAGGATAACAGGATCGATAAGACAATGCTCTGTATTATTAATTATTAGCTAATTTTTGTGGAGATAGATTACTGTATTTAAAGATTAGATAAGGAATGAACCGATAAAATAAAAAGATATAATTCCTAAAACTAATAGAATTAAGGTTATGCAAGCAGAATACCGCGATCGCCGCCAGCAGTTGATGGCAAAAATTGGCAACGGAACGGGTATATTCCGTAGTGCGCCAGTGGCTGTTATGCACAACGATGTCGAGTACGCTTTCCGCCAGGATAGTGATTTTTTTTACTTGACGGGGTTTAATGAACCGGAGGCGGTAGCAGTTTTAGCACCACACCACGCTGAACACAAATTTATTCTCTTTGTGCAGCCGAAGGAACGGGAGAAGGAAGTTTGGACGGGATATCGGGTTGGTGTGGATGCAGCAAAAGAATTGTATGGGGCGGATGAAGCTTACCCGATTGCGGAACTTGATGAGAAGCTGCCCCAGTATTTAGAAAAAGCGGATCGGATTTATTATCATTTAGGACGCGATCGCGCTTTCAACGATACCATTATCAAACACTGGCAGCGCTTAATGGCGGGTTATCCCAAACGCGGTACGGGGCCAATTGCCATTGAAGACACAAACCCCGTCCTTCATGCAATGCGGCTGGTGAAAAGCCCCGCCGAGTTAGAATTGTTACGTCGAGCGGCTGACATCTCAGTAGAAGCACATAACCACGCCCGCGAGTTCGCGCAACCAGGGTGTTATGAGTACGAAATTCAGGCGGAGATAGAACATATCTTCAGAAAGCGGGGTGGGATGGGGCCAGCTTATCCCTCAATTGTTGCCTCTGGTGCTAATGCCTGCGTGCTGCACTACATTGAAAACAATCGGCAGATGCAGGATAATGATTTGCTGCTGATTGATGCGGGTTGTTGTTACCAATATTACAACGGGGATATCACGCGCACTTTCCCGGTTGGGGGCAAATTTACGGCAGAACAAAAGATACTTTACGAGATTGTATTAGAAGCGCAGTTACAAGCGATCGCGCAAGTTCAACCAGGCAATCCTTACAATTTATTTCACGATACAGCGGTGCGGGTGCTGGTAGAAGGTTTGATGGATTTGGGACTTCTGGCGGGTGATATTGAAGAAATCATCAAAGAAGAGAAATATAAACCTTTTTATATGCACCGTACTGGACACTGGTTGGGGTTAGATGTCCACGATGCAGGCGTTTACAAGCACGGTGAGGAAGTCTGGCAAAGTTTGCAACCCGGTCATGTGCTGACAGTGGAACCGGGACTTTATATTGGACTTGATGTGCAACCTGTCGAAGGACAGCCAGCGATAGATGACAGGTGGCGTGGTATTGGCATCCGGATTGAGGATGATGTTTTAGTCACTGAGTCAGGACATGAGGTTTTGACACAAGCAGTGCCTAAATTGGTGGAGGAATTGGAAGCTTAAAAATAATTCGCTTTCTCCTTAAGAGTCCTCTTTCATAGGATTGCTAAAGGATTTCAGTTCTTTTTTAATCGACAAAGAGACAAACACGATCACCCTTGTCTGTACATACATTAAAATGTATGTACAGACAAGGGTGATCGCGCCCCTACATCTGGAAAATTGATTCCGGGCGGGTCAAGTATTTTGGTAATAACTCTCTTATAGATGTAATTTGGATAATAATGCAAGCTTTTTAAATTCTCTAAAAATATTTTCTATTTAAGACTATTTATATCTAAGGAAGTCAAATAAATTGTATTACAATTGGCGCAACCCGCTTGTAATATCTTCCATCTAGGGGACATTTTTATGATTATTAAGTGGATAAAGCTAGTAAAAAATAACAGTAGACAAAGATTTTTATGTAATTAAGGAAGTTGAATATATGCGTAATTATTCTACCAGGATATACCCAAAATTGCTTAAGAGGATGTTTGAAAAGTGGTGAGGGGTTAAATATTATGCCAACCGCCTGACCATGATACGGATCATTGCCAGATAAATAAAAGTCTCCGATGTTTCTGGCAATAACTCATAA
>NZ_JACJOY010000078.1:0-61544 GCF_014695815.1 Trichocoleus sp. FACHB-6 | reverse complement strand
AGAACGGGGAAGCGAACCTTAGCCAATGCCACAACCAAAATCAACCTTTGCTTCATCAGGTTAATGATTAAGAGGCTTTCAGCCACTTCTTAAGATGTCAAATGGGTTCTATACTGATGTTTATTCTTTGGCGGCGACGCTGTATACTTTGTTAACTGCACAAGTGCCGCTGCCTTCACCAATGAGAGCTTATGGAATGCGACTGGAGCCACCCAAGCAGATAAATTCGCTGCTGAGCGATCGCATAAATCGCGCTATTCTCAAAGGTATGGCATTAAAGCCAGAGGAGCGATCGCAGTCGGTACAGGAATGGCTGGGATTGTTGGGCATTGGCGCACCAAGAATTGCCAACGACAGCCCCCTGAGAGAGTGGCAAGAGCGATTGCGTAAAGCGCAGGAAGATAAATTAAAAGATAATGGTGATTGGCGGGAGCGATTTCGGAAAGCGCAGGAAGATAACTTAAAAGATAATGATGATTGGCGTGAGAAATGGCGAAAAGCCTGTGAAAAGTGATGCACTCTTCATGGGTTATGCAAGCATAATTATGAATTGGTTTGCATTTGAGTGCAAGCTGAGTGGGAGTTTTTCGTTTCCCTAGGAAACGATAAGAGATGCGATCGCATCTCTTATCTGGGGAACCAAGAGCGATCGCTCTTGCGTCAAATCTGAATATGGTTGGTGCTGCTGATTTATATCCTTTCAGCATTTTCTGGGGTAGAAACAGCAGCTTTTTATGGCTAAATACGTGTTGATATAAAAACAGTAAAAAAATATGGTGAAAAGGTTTCACCGCATAATTTTGACTAATGCGTGTATAGCTGCCAGTTTTCTTCTGGCTAAACCAACATACGCATCACCGTTTTTGGCACCATTGCCAGAATTATTTCTCAGCGCCGATCCTTCTAATCTACCGGCTCGGATTTTAGATCTACCACCTGGGTTAAGGACTGAGCCAATCCTAGAGGAATTTGACTTCGATATATGTAAAGATATTCCCTTGGGTGTAGGTATACCAGGATTTCAACCAGGAGTACATAATAGCGTTGTCCAAAACATTCTGGGCGCTCCTAGCGGCAATCTCCGAGGCTACTGGCCCAATACTCGTGCCATATTCTATCAATTAGTACCAGACGAAGTTAGCCTCGGTTTTCTACTTGACAAAGCTTCAGGAATGGTACGTCAAACTGAGGCAGCTTTCGCCCAAGAAGTAGACCATCAGGTGATGTTGGTGACGTTGAATAGTATGTTGGGTTGCCAAATCAACGATGAAATCAAGCAGGGGTTACAACAAGTAAAGCAGCGTCAGTCTCGCAAGTATTCTTTTTCTGTTAAAGCCCTTAAAGGTGTGATTGAGAGAGATAGGAGCGATCGCGTCTACATTGGAATTTGGCAGGCAGGATTACACTGAAAATGGGGATTGGGGATTGGGGATTGGGGAAGAGGAAAAAGTCTTACCTAGTCCCCAGTCCCCATCACCCTATTACACAAATTATGCTTTCAGAACGCTTTACCGAAGCCCTAACCTTTGCTACTCATCTGCACGCGAACCAAACTCGCAAAGGTTCAGGCGTGCCATACATCGCTCATTTACTTGCAGTTGCCAGTATTGTGCTAGAGCATGGTGCTAATGAAGAGGAAGCGATCGCAGCCTTACTCCATGATGCTATCGAAGATCAAGGCGGTGCCGCTACGCGGGAAGAAATTCGCCGCAGATTCGGGGATACCGTCACAGAAATTGTAGACGGTTGCACTGATTCTGACATTACACCCAAACCGCCTTGGCGACAGCGTAAAGAAGCTTATATCGCCCACCTTCCCACAGCTTCCAAAAGCATACTTCTTGTTTCTGCTGCCGATAAACTGCACAACGCTCGCTCAATTTTAAATGATTACCGTATTGTGGGCGAATCGCTTTGGGAACGTTTCAAAGGAGGCAAAGAAGGAACGCTTTGGTATTATCGTTCTCTGGTTAAGGCATTTCGTAAAGCTAGTTCAATGCCATTAATTGACGAGTTAGATCGGGTAGTTTGCGAGATAGAAGAAATTAGCAAAGACTGCTAACTGTTAATAGAATAATTGTAAGTTTAACTTGTACAATTAAGCGAAACATCCTGCACTCTAATTGACTGCAATTTAAAATGCTATAGCAATCCTAAATAATTCGTGAAAGCGAGATGCCCGACTTCTTAGAGAAGTTGGGCATCTGAAGGGCTGGCTCACAACTCAAATAGGATTGCTATATAAGTTGAAATTAGTTCTTAAGTGCAAAAGACGCGATCGCTTCCTAAAAGAATCTTCCTCTGGGCAACAGATATTGTTTTATTCAACTACAAAAATGTCCCCGCTGATATAGACTCCCGGTTTTTTGCGAACACCACTCCTATAGGATACGGTAATTTCCTGCGGTAGCGCCATAATTTTTTATACAAAATATCTCGCCTAGAGATTCCTGTGAATCCTCAAATAGGAGGAAAAAGTGGCGCCTTTAGATAAATGCCTAAGTAATTACTACTAAAACTTTAATTTTTTGAATATTTTAGGGAAATTTAAAGTTATTAAATGTAAGGATAGCTATTTCTAGTGAAAAATACGTATTACTTTGGAGCGAATTGGCAACCTTGCATATCTATCACTTAGGAGCGAAGCAGACTCTTGGAGTGAATACATAGGCTTAAAGGCAAGACGCAGCCCAACGGGCTGGATTGTCAGTGCTTATTGATTGGAGGGAAAAAATATGTCTGATCACGATAATGAACAATACACCGGAACCGCAGACGAACACTATAACCTGATCAGCGTACTATACCACGCTCTAGAGGGTGCCAGCACCTATGAAATCTACGTCCAAGACGCTGAGGAAGCTGGAGATGATGAACTGATAGAGTTTTTCCAACAACTGCAAGACGAAGAGTACCAACGCGCTGAACGAGCCAAAGAATTGCTGGCAAAGCGGATTGCAGCACCGCAGCCTGTAGGTAGATAGTTATTGATTAAGATAGCCGCACCTGACGGTGTGGCGCCAACTTGCTGAGAGGGGATAATGCTTCTTTTGGGAAAAAATCCTTTCTTTTGGGCGAGTGAGTGTGCAAAGCGTGAAAGCGGAAATTAGTTAAGAAATATCAAGCGAGCGCACTCACAAATAAAGTATAAAAATTCGTTTTTGCCCTTTGTTTAAGACGCAATAACTTGGTGTCTCTAGAAAACTCCCCCTCAGCCCTCAGTCTGATTTTTGTAGGAGGTTGCAAGTGAATTACAACCAATTTGTTAAACAGGTTCAGAGTGTTGCTCAGCTAAACTATAGCCAGGAAGCGGAACGTGCTACTCGCGCCACACTGGAAGTTTTGAGAGAACCTATGGTGGGAGACGAGGCCAAAGATTTGGCTTCACAGCTGCCAGTGGAGTTAAAAGATTGTTTGCATGGACGAGAATGTCAAAACGGGCAATACTTTTCTTTAAAAGAGTTTTATGAGCGTGCCGGTGAAAGAGAAGGTGTAAATTCTACCGATGCCGCAATTCATCCGAGAGCAGTATTTACCGTGTTGCAAGCAGAGGTGACACCAGGTGTTGAAGATATCCGCGCTAATTTTTCGGACGATTACCAGGAGCTATACGTAGCATGCAGGAGATAAAAAGTTCTAAGTGAAAGTTAGGTAAAATTGGAACTTTTGCTTGTTTTGTTTCTGGGAATAGCCCAATTTTTTTCAAAATAACTTAAGATATTGGAGGAAAAAGCATGACAGTTAGCAATAATAACACCAACAAGAAAAAAGTAGCTATCCTCATCGAAAACGGTGTGGAAGATTCTGAGTTTCAAGTGCCTTATAAAGCGCTACAAATGGCAGGAATGGAAGTTGTTGTACTCGGTTCTCGAATGAACGAGAACTATATGGGTAAACAAGGCAAATTGTCAATGAAACCGGATGGTACGACAACAGAAGCGATCGCGCTTGATTTCGATGCTGTGATTATCCCCGGTGGCATGGCTCCCGACACAATGCGGACAAACCCAAATACAGTTCGCTTCGTACAAGACGCAATGGAAGCAGGAAAACTGGTGGCTGCTGTTTGTCACGGGCCGCAAGTTTTAATTGAAGGCGACTTGCTCAAAGGAAAACAAGCTACTGGCTTCTTTTCCATCCGCAAAGACATAATCAATGCGGGTGCACATTATGTAGATGAACCAGTGGTAATTGATGGCAACTTGATTACTTCTCGTCAACCTGGAGATTTGCCAATTTTCACCACAGCAATTCTCAGCCGTCTTGGTTACGGTGGAAAAGAAGCGGCTTTACCAAATGAGAACGATATAACTGCGGAATGGTGGAAACTAGCCGATTCTTGGGGTGGCTCTACAAAGGGCGATATTGTTAAAGGTTTGAATACAGCTTTGACGGGTGAGCGTTATTCGCAAGAAACATTTGAGCAGTATGCGGAAAAAACTTCAGATCCGGAGTTGCGATCGCTTCTGCAAGACATGATTCAAAATAAACAGCGTCACATCCTGATGCTGGAATCTCGCATCAAAGAACTGGGCGAAAACCTCTCGATCCCGGCGCAAGCTGCTGATAAATATGCCAAATTGAAAACTGCCCTCCAAGGTAGTGACGATACCGATTTGTTGCGTCGGACGATGGGCGATCTCCAAACTGGTGTTGTGGATGTCAATAACCTGCGGGTGAAATTTACCGATCCAGTTACAACCGCAATTTTGACGCAGATTGAAGTGGAACTTTCAAAGTATGAGCAGTGTTTAGCAGCCCTCTACAAAGCACGCATGGCAAGTGGAGAAGTGAAGCCTGCCAAGCCGACAAGCGCTCCTGCTGTCAAGATGTAAGTTTGGAGTTTGTAGGGTGGATAATACCTACCCTACAACCCTAATTTTTAGTGTTTTTCCCCTTTTCAAGGGGATGCTTGAGGGGCTCTTTTCCAGGTACAGCGGAAGAAATGGCAAATGCCTATGCTTTTATTGCCTCGGATGAAGCAAGTTATGTTACGGGTGCTTTGTGGTTAGCTGATGGTGGTGTCACAGTCGCCAAAGGAGGTGTAGGCGTAGGCGAAGAAACTCCAGAAGAATTGCGTGCTGAACCGCAAGGAGAACTTCGTCTAGATCATTCTAGGGAAGGGCTAGAAAATAAAGAAGTTCAAACTGTTAGTTAGGGGTTGGAGACTGGGGACTAGGTACTATGTACTGGCCAAGATTCTTCCCAATCCCCACTTTTCTATTACCAATTGAGGAAATTAAGAAATGGCATCAAGTCAAGATATCGTACCCAGTAATCAGCCGGAAAATAGTGGCAGTAGCAATGTCTCAGATGTCGAACGTTGGGGTTCGCTAATTAGCGGCGGCGCAATGGTGCTAATGGGTTTAAGGCAACGTTCTCTGAGGGGAGCCTTGATGGCGATCGCAGGCGGCAGTTTAGTTTATCACGGCGCAAAAGCAGATAAAAGCATTCAAGACACAATACAGGAAAAAGCGGGCATGAGTGACACCATTAAAGTTGAAAAAACTGTAACTATAAACAAACCAGCAGACGAACTTTATCGCTTTTGGCATAACTTTGAGAACCTGCCCAACTTTATGAAGCATCTCAAGTCTGTGACAGTTTACAATGAGACGCGATCGCACTGGATAGCTAATGCACCCCTGGGCGCAAGTGTGGAGTGGGATGCAGACATAATTAACCAGAAAGAAAACGAGTTTATTGCGTGGGCTTCTGCTGAAGACGCAGATATTGATAACTCTGGTTTTGTTCGTTTTACGCCTGCACCAAACAATCGCGGTACAGAAGTAAAAGTCGTCATTGAGTATAACCCGCCTGGTGGTGCGGTTGGGGCAGCGATCACTAAACTTTTCGGTGAAGCACCACAACAGCAAATCGGAGACGATCTCCGCCGCTTCAAAATGCTCATGGAAGCTGGCGAAATTGCCACCACAGAAGGTCAACCTTCCGGAAGAAGTTAAGAATTTTATCCTATGGGATTCTTAAAAAAGGGCAGCTGAATTGCTGCCTTCAAACTTTAAAACTCGTAATGGAGAAACCAAATGAATCAAACAATTAAGCGACTACAGAATATTGGCTTACGCCTGGTTACAGTTTTTCTGGCAGCGATCGCATTCTTAGTCATTCCGGCTTTTAGCAACAGCGTGTCGGTGCAAGCGCAAGCAGCAGAAACCCGCTTTGATCCCGCCGATCCTTACGCAATCGACAGCGAGACGATTGAGAAAGTCAAAGACATGGCTGAAGACCATGTAGGCGACAGAGGGAGTATTGGCAATACTGGCTTGAAGAACCTCAAAAAGCTGGG
The DNA here is from genome assembly GCF_014695815.1 of Trichocoleus sp. FACHB-6. Taxonomy (NCBI): domain Bacteria; kingdom Bacillati; phylum Cyanobacteriota; class Cyanophyceae; order Leptolyngbyales; family Trichocoleusaceae; genus Trichocoleus; species Trichocoleus sp. FACHB-6. The sequence continues at coordinate 55,237 of NZ_JACJOY010000078.1, read as the reverse complement.
AGAAAATATTTCCGAAACAACTGACGTTATCCGCAGCCAAAGGTTTGATAACGATCGAGGCGCTGATATGGGCGATCCTCGTGTTGTTCAAGACAAAAATTATGAGGGAATATCCGTAACTAAAGATCGCGCACCCAGGTAATTTGACTTCTACAACACTGGTTGTGAAATTAACTGAGAACTGACCTAATACACTTCATTTAGGGCTAAAAAGCTAAAGCCCTTGTAGGTTGGGTCTTTGGAGTAAACCTCAATCGTGAGCAGCATTTGTTGAGGTTCCCATAGAATTCAACCCAACCTACAATTATCCCTTAACTGAACGGTATTCAGAGCTGACTAAAGACGCTTCGGTTAGACAATCAGAAGAAAGAAACCGGATTTCAAGGGAATAAATGGGCAACTGAGTTATCAGGAAAACTAAGAAACCGGATTTCTTCCTTAAAAGTGCTGAGTGTTTCGGCTAAGGGTGCTGAGTAGTTACAAGCAGATCGAAACGTTTGCACAATCCAAAATCTCAAATCCAAAATAGATATGAAAGCTGTTTGTTGGTACGGTGCAAATGATGTGCGGGTCGAAAACGTACCCGATCCGAGAATTCTCAACCCACGCGATGCCATCCTCAAAATTACATCAGCAACCATCTGTGGTTCTGACTTGCACATTTACGATGGCTATATCCCGACGATGAAACAGGGTGACATTCTAGGTCACGAATTCATGGGGGAAGTCGTCGAAATTGGCAGTCAAGTCAAAACGTTGAAAAAAGGCGATCGCGTAGTCGTCTCTTCCATCATCGGTTGCGGTCAATGCAACTATTGCAATCAGCAAAAGTGGTCATTGTGCGACAACTCTAACCCCAACGCTTGGATGCAAGAGAAAGTATTCGGCTTTGGCACATCCGGAATCTTCGGCTACTCCCACTTATTCGGTGGCTACGCAGGTGCCTTTGCTGAATACGTGCGCGTTCCCTTCGCCGATCATGGTGCAGTCAAAGTTCCTCAAGACATCCCCGATGAAAAAATCCTGCCCATCTCCGACGCTTTCCCCACAGGCTACATGGGTGCAGAATTCTGCAACATTCAGCCCGGAGATATCGTAGCAATCTGGGGTTGCGGCCCGGTCGGATTATTCGCCATGCGAAGCGCCTATATGCTTGGTGCCGAGAGAGTTATCGCCATCGACCGCGTTCCCGAACGCCTCCAAATGGCTAGAGACTTCGGCAAAGCCGAGACTATCAACTACGAGGAAGTTGATGCTGGCGAAGCACTTAAAGAAATGACCGGAGGACGCGGCCCGGATTCCTGTCTTGATGCTGTGGGACTAGAAGCACACGGTATGGGTCTTGAGGGATTTTTCGACGAAGCCAAACAGTCGGTACGCCTGGAAACCGACCGCCCCTCAGTGCTGCGGCAAATGATGGTGGCTTGTCGCAAAGGCGGCACCTTGTCAATTATGGGCGTTTATAGTGGCTTTGTAGACAAAATGCCGATGGGTGCAGCCTTTAACAAAGGCTTGACCTTCAGAATGGGGCAAATGTTCGGTCAGAAGTATATGCCGATGTTGTTGGATCGAGTTATGAATGGCGAAATCGATCCATCTGCCGTGTTTACCCATCGCTTACCTCTTGAAGAAACGAAGCAAGGCTTTGAAATTTTCAAGCACAAAAAAGATAACTGCATCAAAGTGCTGCTAAAGCCTTGAAATAGCTAAGAGTAATCCACAATTAGCAATTAGTCATTAGCAGCATTCACATTATCAAATGGAGTTTTTTCGATGAACAAAGTAATCTCTTTTCTACAAAATGTTCGCTTGCGCCAGATTGTAAGTGCTTTTCTGCTCGCAGTAGCACTTTTGGTTGGCAGCGCTTTCGGCTACGGCAACCAAATTCAAGCGCAAGCTAATTCCACTACATTGACACCAGAGGCTGATTCTTACAAAGTTAAAGGTACTGATAGTTCGCTACGTACTGACATTGGAAATGCCACTAACCAGGCTGAAGATACGGGCAGCAGCATAATTGATAAAATTGAAGATGTTGCTGAAAATATCAAAGAGAAGCTGAATCTTGACGAACCGCTTCCCCCCAGCACTAAGAAGTTTATCAATCAAGTTGAAGACGCTACGGGAGTAGATGACGGCTTAGAGCAAGGTATCAATGATGCTGCTAATAACGTTACCAGCAGCAAACCTTATTACAAGTAATTCGCAGTCATTAGCCAGAACTATAGCAATCCTAATCGATTTTAAAAACTTTCTTCTTTTTCTCTTTCCTTCGTGTACTTCGCGCATTTGCGGTTCGTAAAAAAGAAAATTTAACAAACCGCGTTGGCGGAGCCTGCGCGTTAGCGCTTAGACGCAAAGGTAAGAGAGAAAAAAGAAAATTGTATGAATCATTTAGGGCTGCTATACCTAGCTAATGACTAATAACTAATGATTTAAGGAGAAAAATTTAATGAAAGCAGTTTGCTGGCATGGTGCAAATGATGTGCGGGTGGATACAGTACCCGATCCAAAAATTCTCAACCCACGTGATGCAATTATTAAAATTACATCTACGGCAATTTGCGGTTCCGATTTGCACCTTTATGACGGCTACATCCCTACAATGCAGGCCGGAGATATTCTCGGTCACGAGTTCATGGGGGAAGTCGTTGAACTTGGGAGTGCGGTAAAAAATGTAAAAGTAGGCGATCGCGTAGTCGTCCCCTTCACCATCGCCTGCGGCAGCTGCTTCTTCTGCAACCGCGACTTGTGGTCTTTGTGTGACAACTCCAACCCCAACGCTTGGATGGCAGAACAAATGATGGGTCATTCGCCATCAGGACTCTTCGGCTACTCCCACTTGTTCGGCGGTTACGCTGGAGGTCAGGCAGAATATGCGCGGGTGCCATTTGCCGATGTCGGCTTGTTCAAAATTCCCGACGGTTTAACAGACGATCAGGTGCTTTTCCTCACCGACATCTTCCCCACCGGATACATGGCGGCGGAAAATTGCAATATTCAACCCGGTGATACCGTAGCCGTCTGGGGTTGCGGCCCTGTAGGACAGTTTGCTATCAAAAGTGCCTTTATGCTAGGTGCAGAGCGCGTCATCGCTATTGACCGCGTTCCCGAACGCCTACAAATGGCGAAAGAGCAATGTGGGGCGGAAGTTCTCAACTATGAAGAAATTGAGGTTGGCGACGCACTTAAAGAAATGACAGGCGGACGCGGGCCTGATTCTTGTCTGGATGCAGTCGGGATGGAGGCTCACGGTACAGGGCCTATGGCATTATACGACCAGGTAAAGCAAGCCGTGCGTCTGGAAACCGACCGACCCACCGCCCTGCGCCAAGTAATGCTTGCTTGCAGCAAAGGCGGTCATGTATCGCTGGCGGGTGTTTACGGTGGCTTCCTTGACAAAATCCCAATGGGTGCAGCTTTTAACAAAGGCTTGACATTCAAAATGGGGCAAACCCATGTCCATAGATACTTAAAACCGTTGCTGGAACGTGTGCAGAACGGCGAAATTGATCCGTCTTTCGTAATCACACATCGTTTGCCTTTAGATGAAGCAAAGCACGGTTACGAGATTTTTAAGCATAAAAAAGACAATTGCATCAAGGTTGTACTAAAACCGTGAGGTGAGAGGGTGGATATCGACCAAGGCATAAAGCTTGAAAAAAAGGTGATGATCGAAAAATCCCTCCTTGAAATTTATCGCTTTATCGAAGAACTAGAACAGCAAGCAAAAGCCAATCAGCAAAGGTTTAAAGAAGCGATACAAGCAGCCGAAATTCTCACCACTGAAAGTCAATCTTCAGGGCTTAAGTAAGCTGCTAATATCCTTTAATTTGCACAGTGGAGCGGGCATCTTGTCCTCTCCACCATAAAATTTTTTATTTGGTGCAGGCTCTAAAGCTGATGATGGCGATTTACACCGCCCGATTTGGCAAAAAAATCAAACTTTAAATAAGGAGCAACGAAACATGAGCGATACAACTGTAATGAAAGTAGACTCTACTAATTCCCCTAAAGGTGAGATGGGACAAAAATATCTCGCATCAGGCAAATCTGTCTCAATGCGCCTTTGGGAAGATGAGCAACCAGGTGAACCCAAAGAACCAGCTGCACGCGATTATGAAACTGTCGGCTACGTAATCAAAGGTCGCGCCGAGTTGCACCTTGAGAGCCAGATGGTATTACTGGAATCGGGCGATTCTTGGGTAGTTCCCAAAGGTACATCCCACACCTACCGGATTCTCGAACCCTTTACAGCAGTTGAAGCAACCAGTCCACCCGCTCAAGTTCACGGACGCGACGAGAATTAAGCCAAGGCTTGTATATAAGCTCACTTGAAAAAGTAACAATAAAAAACCCGGTTTCTTCCAGAAGACGGGTTTTTTTATGTCATTGAGAATTGGGTTGTTAGTATAGTTAAATATTTAAATAATTCAACAATAAATATATACATATTGGTGAAGAAATAAAAAAAATATTAGTTTAAACTTGTCCTCCTACAGGCTGATGTACAGCCATAAAATCGATAGTTAACTAAAAGGCATAAAGGACACAATTTTTGAGTTTTGAGCGATGACATATCTTGGGAAATGACTAATTTGTAACCTTAGATATTGTCCTAACGCTCAGTTTAACTAGGGAGATTTGAATGTTTTATCACAAGAAGCAACTACAGTATTTCAAACCACCGGAAAAGCCGGATGCACTTTACGCAAAGAAGATTCAAGAACTCATCGGCGGCACCTTTGGCGAGATGACCGTGATGATGCAATACCTGTTTCAGGGTTGGAACTGCCGAGGGCCTGCTAAGTACCGTGATCTGCTGCTTGACACCGGTACCGAGGAAATCGGCCACGTAGAGATGCTAGCTACAATGATCGCCCACCTGTTAGATAAAGCGCCTCTATCAGTCCAAGAAGAAGGTGCCGCAGATCGGTTAGTGGGTGCCGTCATGGGCGGTAGTAACGTGCGCGATGAGATTATGGCGGCGGCGATGAATCCACAGCACTCCATTGTTTCTGGTTTAGGTGCAATGCCCTCTGACAGCGTTGGTTTCCCTTGGAACGGTCGCTTTATCGTTTCCAGTGGCAACCTGTTGGCAGATTTCCGCTCAAATCTTCATGCGGAGTCACAGGGACGCTTGCAGGCGGTACGGATGTATGAAATGTCAGACGATCCGGGTGTAAAAGATACGCTCTCGTTTATGATCGCTCGCGATACGATGCACCAAAATCAGTGGATAGCGGCAATTAAGGATCTGGAAGATTCTGGACTTGAAACTTCACCTGTTCCAAGTTCCTTCCCTCTGGAATTGGAGAAGCGGGAATTTGCCTATCAGTTCTGGAGCCACTCTGACGGCACCGAAAGTGCTGAAGGGCGCTGGGCGAAGGGTGAATCGATGGACGGCAAAGGGCAGTTTGAGTACATTGCGAATCCGCAACCGTTAGGCCCAGAACCTACACCTCCACCCGCTGAACCTAAGTTGCACGGGACACCAGGTTTTGAAAAGGCAAAACACACATAGATGAGACTTGAGAATTAGCGACTAGCTTGCTAGAGTGTCAGCTAATTCTCAACAGAAATCTAACGAATGTTATTGCGGTTAAGAATTCTCAACACACCTGTATTTTTGCAGGTGTGTATTTTTTTTGTAAGGTGATTTCCTTGCTAGGTTGCTAGGCGACCGCTCTAAACAGATAAACGAGCAAAAAGCGCGATCGCGTTGTGAATACTCTTAGCTGATGGCTTGCTCTCGTGTGGTATAGGATTAGGCGCAAAGACAGCATACTGTCACGGATGCTACTTAGGAAATAAGCAGGGAGGGGGACGTAAGTTTATCCTAAATTTTGCTTTCTTTAAAATAGATGGGTATTTAGGAGAAACTTTTAAATGAAAGAAAATTCGATTACTCGAAAGCATCTTGTTTATAGTCTGCTGACGGGTCTGCTAATCGGCGCGATTGCTGGTACACCGATAGGCTGGTTTACTCATCGCGCCTATGCTGAGCAACGTTTGGCTAAGAATTTAATTTGCCGAGAGCAACATAGAAATCAGCCTGAAGCTGCTGTTCAATCTATCTGCGGCTCAAGATTCTAAAGTTTTCTAATAGTAATTACCCTCCTATGCGATCGCGCCCTTTTTAATTGCAGCCGATAAGGATGCGATCGCCGTACAGGTTATTTTGGCAGATTTGGATTTTTGCGGAGGATGCGATCGCTCCAAATAGAAAAACGAGCAAAAAGCGCGATCGCTTTCTGTGTAAATTAAGCCATGACGTGTTTACAATCAAATAGTGGAAGCCCAACCAAGAGAAATTCAGAACTACCTGACAGCAGAGGGGAGAAGCCCTTTTGAAGAATGGCTTGATTCTCTCAGGGATATCAAAGCTAGAGTCAAAATCGAGAAGAGGCTCAAGAGAGTTGCATTAGGTAATTTGGGAGACTATCGCTCAGTAGGAGAAGGAGTTTGTGAACTGAGAATTGACTACGGTCCTGGTTTCCGGATATATTTTGGGCAAATAGGATCAACAATCATATTTCTCCTCTGTGGCGGAGATAAAAGCAGCCAAGAACAAGACATCCTGAGAGCTAAAGAATATTGGAGAGATTATGAAAGACGTGAAAACGCCAACAACTAGGAGCTACCACGACTATCTGATTTCTTCTCTCCAAGACTCCGAACACGCTGCTGCTTATATTGAGGTGGCGTTGGAATTAGAAGAAGGCGAATCTGAACCAGAATTGCTCAGAGCAATGCTTAAAGATATTGTGGATGCTCGCTTAAAGCTCAATAATCTCTCGGAAGAAGCGAAATTTCGCTATCAAAAATTAGACAAGATTCTGTCTGAAACTGGCGGTGCTGAAATTTACACTTTGGTTGAGTTGCTGGATGCGCTGGGGTTTCGGATTGCGATCGCTCCCAAGTTGATTAATTGATAATGGCATCGTCAAACCGATCGCCGTACAGGTTATTTTGGCAGATTTGGATTTTTGCGGAGGATACGATCGCTCTAAACAGACAAACGAGCAAAAGCGCGATCGCATCGGGTATTTTTTGGCATATTTATATTTCTTTAAAGATGCAAGCTAGTTTTATTTATTATTGGATTACTAACAATTTTCAGAGTTTTTATCCTTTTTCTTCCGCCACTCAGTTATAAATTTTTCAATGATACTGATGGCACTGGCATCATTTCCACTTGCAAGACGTTCCTGGCTTTCATACCACGATCTTGATTCCCTTTCGTCAATAAATTCGTACATTAAGCTTTCTAGCTCTCGTCTTTGCTTAACACTGAGAGTTTTTTCTTTTTCTGGTAATTCTAACGCATGTACATAAGCATTTCTATGCTTATATATTTCTTTTGCTTTTACTATCTTTGCCAGGTATTCTTCATGGTAGTAATTATCTTCAGCAGACTTTCCAATTTTCTCTAATAATTCTAGTAAAATTTCCTGATCTATTCTCTTAATCATTTTTCCAGTTTTATCATCAGCTTTGATACACTCACATATTGCATTTTCAACATTAACTTCTAAAGAAGCATTTAAAAGACATAATCCCTCCATATGAAATCCAGAGTCAACTAACATTCTGACTCTCCGTAAAGCATTATTTTGTGAAGATTTTAGATATTTTTCCGGTTGGGCTACTTGTAAAAAACTAAAATTTTGCTGCCATTTTCCTCTAAGCTTAGGAGTTACTCTTTCTGATAGCCCGATAGCACCGAGATCATAAGTTCCGTCGTCAAATTTGTTAATTACAAAAGTTTTTTCATGAATCTTCCACTTGTTGATCTATCCGATTGGAAGTTCTCTATATTCCCCTGCATAGGCTTCTATTATCCTGTTGCCAAGCTCCATAATAAAATTTTCAAGGTAACTTTTTGCGTATTGTATTAACACTAAAATGTTAGCCCCTTCACTTTCTTTTCTGCCTAATTCTCTTAAATTTTGCTTTAAAATATCTTCAATTAAATTGGCAGTATTTTCCTCTAATAATTCTTTTTCAGTACGGAACAATTTAAGGAGATGCTTGACAGGCACTTCCAATTCAAGTATTCCAATTTTCATGGGAATTTCTATTGGAAATTTTTCTTTTGCAATTTTATAATACTCAAACAAGAAGTTAGCAGCATTTAGTTTTTCGTTTATAGGAAGGTTAATCAAACGAAAATTATAATCCACATATTTTGCATTACTGTTTGAGCGATAAGGCATATTTCCTTCGTAACAACCGTTTACACGATGCCAAGGTTGATCAAATAAAATGCAGAAAATAATAGTTTTTATTTTTGAGCTAGTAGCGCTATATTCCTCTTTGGGTTCATTGACAATACAGGTAGCATCTTTAATAGCTTTGTCAATTCTTTGGTAAAGATGATTGTTTTCATCAATCGGGACAAACATACCGCGCCATCTGTAACCCGACCAGTTCTTTTTCTGATCGTAGGTTCTAGTAACTTCCTCAATAATAGGTTCTTTAACAATGCAGGTACCATTTTCAATTGCTTCTTTTATCATTTGATATTCTTGGTTGCCATCAGCAATCGGCACGAACTTATCGCCTTGCTGATAACTTATTAAATGACCTTCCGAATTATAATTAGGTGTAACTTCCATGTTTGTACCTTATGCCGAATCCCATCAATTGAAAATCCCTGAATTGCCTTGACGATTTAAATAAATATTCTAAAAAATATTTATTTAAGTATTATACACATTGTAAAATTACATTTTCAAGAATGCGATCGCATTCTCCCTTTACCACTACCATGCGATCGCCTAATCTTCTTCTGAGTGCGATCGCTGCGTTATTAACGAGTTAGGCAAATCGTCCAAACTCTTGTTAACTGCGCTACAAAAAGCCTTCATTTGGTAAACCGTCATCGTCGGTTCTGCCAATCCCCGTTCCCAGCGGCGAATGGTTGAAACTGACACACCCATCAGTCTTACCAAGTCTTCTTGAGACAGTCCAGCGGCCAAACGCAGTTTTTTAAACGGAGAATCAGTCTCCTCTGGTTGACTTTTCTTTGGTCTTGCCATTACCATGATAAAACCACTCAAATTAAGCGGTTTATTTAAGCGCCAGTTTAAACAGAACAACGGGCAGACAGCCTAAAAAGCCGTCGTTTGGCTAGTTAGCTGCCCGGAATAGTTGTTTCTCAGAACAAAAAGTGTAACAGCCTATGCGACCAAATCGTTCGCCTTGGCAATCTTTGTCGTGTCCATAAAAGATTTATGACCTACTTTAACCAGCTGCATCCCTGGTGCATCATCCACCCACTGCCTAGCTTACAGTCGCTTGTCGTTGCCCGTTTTCGTCGTCGCAGCGACGCACAAGCACATCTGCAAATCCTCCAGCGCATGGTTGCAGGCGCGACCTACGAAATCATCTTCGACGTGACACCCGAACCCGCCAACCAGACTAACGAGATGCAATTACCCCAACCCAATCCTCACCTCAACTGAAGCGATTATGACGATATTGTTTCGCCGGATTAAACCTTTCAAGTTTCGGATCACTTTTGACCTAATTGCCAAATTTTTAGGCATTCCTCAATCCCAGATTGTACGCGCTGAATGCTGGCGTTATATTCTGTTTGTTCATCGGCGCGATCGCGGCGGGCAATTCATTAGTTACCGCAAACTTGTTTTGTGGATACAAGCGATCGCGTCTTTAATTCAAACTTGCACAACCCTGGAAGATTTGTGGCAAATGGGCTTGTGGGTTCGGCAGGAGTGCCAGAAATTTGATTATGACCAGCGTATTATTGATTACCTGCGCCGAATCTGGATTAAACGCAGAGACGCTCTCCGAAGCCCTGAACTAAAGCCCTGAACTAAAGTTCGAGGCTCAAAGCTCAAGTCCGTTGAAACGGACTGAAATGCTTGCTGTATATAAAATTTAACCTGTTTTAACAGGTTTTAGCTTTGAGTCCGAACTTTAGTTCAGGACTCCTTGCGCCAGCACCATTCCACCCTAGCCAGCTTTCTCAAAATCAAGAAAATCGAGCCTTTTACCGTATATAACCCTACAATCAGAGCTTCAACCTCCAGACAGACGAAAGATGGCGTTTTTACCTTTAAAGTGCGTACTGGTGACTGCTATCTGTGAGGCATCATGCGATCGCGCCCAATTCTTCTACTTGGTTTAGTTCTTCTGGTAATCGGCTTCTTTGCTTACCAAATTGAGATAGCCATTCCCGCCACACCCAGCGTCTACAACACTTTTACACCCCTCACAAAGCCTGCACCGCAACAGATTGGCTCGTATGATGTCTTGGGATCTGTAATTGACAAAGAAGAGGCAGATAAGCTGCTGGAGACGGAGGAAGGGCGCAAGCAACTTTCACCAGAAAATGGGGCTGTTGCTGTCACAGAAGACTTAATTAACCTGGGACGTAAAGCTTTTTACGCAGAAACTTTTAAGGATCAAATCTTTCAGACGGATGTTGTCGGGGCGTTGAATGGGCCAATCAATCTCGTGACGATGACGAAAGCGATCGCGCGGCTGGGAGGAAAACATACCACTAACCTCCAGATTCCAATCGATAAAGATGTCACCATCGGTGGTAGAACTTTTAGAGCAGGCACCTTACTGAACACCGGGATGGACGTACCCACAGGTTCAATTCTGCCCCTAGGAATGCGTACCAGCATCGAGAAGGGTAAAGTGCGAGTGGGGATAACCTGCGCCTTGTGTCATACAGCAATAGATGGTAAAAGTGGGCGCGTTATCGAAGGTGCGCCAAACAACGATCTCAATACTGGCTTAGTGTTGGCTATGGCTACCAACTCAGCCGCGATGTTTCGCCAGACGGGTGTAAATCCTACCAAACTTCCATTAGGCGATCGCACTTACATTAATGCTGATGGAGAAAAAGCACGTTTGCCAGATGCCAAAGCCCTAGAGGATGCCGTCGATGCCGATTTACTAACTTGGCCTCCCGGCAACTTTGATTCCACTGGCACCATGACCAACAATCCTTCCCAGATTCCATCCTCCTATACCCACGATGCTTGGCCTTATGGCTGGAGTGGACATTCTGCTGTCGGCTGGTTTCACGGACTGACCACCCTCAATAGCAACGTCCATGCTACCAACTCAGACCCCACAACCGGAGCTGATGGCAGTCAGCCGCTATTGGGTATTGACAAAGAAACTTATTTAGGGATTATTTTCCAAAATTCAGCAAATAAAGCTTTCCGGTTGCCAAAAGGGGCGAAACCATCCCAATTCTTTAACAAGATCGATCCGACACCGGGGGAACCGGGGATGAATGAGACGATTCGGATGCCAGAATACCCCAAAGGTTCTCTATTTATGCTGGACGGGTTAATGGCAAACTCACCAGGATACCCAGTAGGCGAACAACTCAACGGAATGTCAGCTTTTCAGAATACCTTGGCACCGCCACCCCTTCAAACTGCCAGCACAGAAACTTTAAAGCGGGGTGCGGCGATTTTCGCAAAAGCTAGTTGCGTTGAATGTCATAGCGGACGCTACTTCACTAACCATCAGGTAATTGCAGAGCAAGAGATTCGCACTCAGCCCTCACGAGGCCCCGCGCAGGCTCCTTTTGCCCGCATCTTAGTACCACCAAAAACTTATCCGAGTAATGTCCCCGTACCCTTGCCAACTGATCCGCCTGTGTTACCAGTGCCAACTGATATTACACCGCAGCGATCGCTTGAACTAGCCTTTGCCATCAACAACCCCAAAGGCGGTTACAAGGTGCCTAGTTTAATTGGTCTTGCCGTCACCGCGCCTTATCTGCACGATGGAGGTGTAGCAGCTTCTTCCCAAGCGCTGAAGCAAGATAAAAAAGGCTTTAGAATCGTCAAGCGTGACGAAATAGGCATGGCAGGCACCTTGCTTAAAGGCATTCAACCCGATCCTAGTGCAAGTTTGCGAGTGCTCTTAGATCGCAAATTGCGTAAGCAAACAGTTGCAGCTAACCGGGCTAATTCCGACTTAAAACAGTCGAATGTAGATGGTAGCGGACACAATTATTGGGTAGACAAAAGTGCTGGCTTTAATGCTCAAGATCAGACCGATTTAATTCAATTCCTGCTGTCGTTGGATGACGACCCAGAAGTTCTACCTGCTGACGTTATAGCGTCAAAAAATTAGCTATTTTCAGCTCTCCTTCCCAGTCTCCGGCTGGGAATGCGTAATTGGGGCCAGCGCCTCATGTTATTCCACACTTTGACCGAAGAGAGAGCCTCCGCGAATGCGTTCCCAAACAGAGTTTTAAATAGGAGTTTTTACCATGAAATTGCAAGGCGTAATTCTAGATGTTGATGGTACGTTGGTTCTGAGCAATGATGCCCACGCCCAAGCTTGGGTTGAGGGATTTGCCGCGTATGGTTATGACGTACCATTTGAGAAAGTTCGACCCCTTATTGGTATGGGTGGCGATAAAGTCATACCGCAAATGGTGGCAGAACTTAATGACGAAGAAGGTGATGGGAAAGCCATTTCTCAGAAGCGAAAAGAACTGATTATCGAAAAATTTTCACCGAATTTATCTCCAACACAGGGCGCAAGAGAACTGCTGTTAAAGATGCAGCAGGAAGGGTTGCAGTTAATTATCGCTACCTCGGCTACAAGTGAAGAACTTTCCCATTTATTAAAAGCTGCAAAAGTTGATGACTTGCTTGATCAGGCGACAACATCCAGCGATGCAGAAGCTTCTAAACCAGCACCAGATATTGTGGAAGCAGCATTGAAGAAAATCCAGATGGAACCAACTCAGATGGTGATGATTGCGGATACGCCCTACGATATTGAATCCGCAAATAAAGCTGGTGTGGATGTAATTGCGTTGCGCTGTGGTGGCTTTGCTGATGAGCAATTCAAGAATGCGATCGCTATCTACGATCACCCAGCCGATTTGTTGGCAAATTATGACACTTCTCCCTTAAGCCAAACTACTTAAAGTCTATTTTCTTCTCAAAGGTTCCCATGAAAAAAGGCAGTAACGCGATCGCGCTACTGCCTTTTTTTTACCTACACCGCCTCATCAAAACCAACGTCTCAAATAGCGACAAAGCTTTACCATCGGGTGTTTTCTTGGTCAGCCGGATCGCCATAGGGATCTTCGCTGGCGGGGCGAACATCACCAAACTGCCCGTAGGGATCTTGATCCGCTGGATCGCCATAAGGATCTTGGCTGGCTGGGATAACATTGCCAAACTGTCCATAGGGATCTTGATCCGCCGGATCGCCATAAGGATCTTGGCTGGCTGGGATAACATTGCCAAACTGTCCGTAGGGATCTTGATCCGCCGGATCGCCATAAGGATCTTGGCTGGCTGGGATAAAATTGCCGAACTGATCCTGATAACCATCCTGATATGCCGGATCGCCGTAGGGATCTTCGCTAGCTGGACGTACCCGTTGATCGTAGTTTTCTACGTTTTGCTCATCGTTAGAGTCAGTAAAGACCTCGGTCAGCTTTCGGAAAAATCCATCTACCATGATCTATCTCCTTTCTCAAGTTGTGGAACGGGTGTGTAGAGGATATAAACCTATTCCACAACGCCGTTATGTTTCTGAATGTTTCTCGTTACCTTGCCTTTCGGACATTAGGCGCGATGCGATCGCACTTTCCAATCCCAATGTATTAGGGTTACTGTGCTGGGGCTGGAATTGCTGGGGCCGGGCCTGCACCTGCCAGATCCCGGAGATCCCGGCCTGTGGCGCTGCCGTTATAGCCTTGGAAGTCACGGTACTGTCGCGCCTCCGCCTCCGGAACTTGAATCCCTTCAGGTGGCGGTGTTACCCAGTGAACGCGCTTTTGGGCATCACGGTAGTAAACGCGCCCGTTCTTGGAAAGGTAATATTGCCCCTCGGGCCCTTGCTGTTGCTTGTTCTTATGCTTGTTGTAGAGATAGTAGAGTGCGGCTGCTCCCGCCAAAATCGCTACTTTCTGGCCCGTTGACAATCCTTTCTTCGCTTGAGGTTGGTTTGCAGGAGGAGGATTGTTAACAGTGCCAACACGGGTATCGTCAATAGGTGGAGGTGGGGCAGAACTCTGCGATTGTCCGCAGGCTCCTATAAACGGAACCATGAGTAGCACTGAAAGCAGCAGCGCCATTGAGCGGGAAAATCTTTTACGCTGTCGGTCAATTTTATTCATTGAATTTCCTGTCCTCCCTCTGTTACAGGACGTTTTTTCCTAAAAGTGTTTTACGAACCTGCGCTGTTGTCAAAGCACTTTGCTATTTAATTAATTTGTACAAGCGCCTTGGAAACAATGGTTTTGTAAATGATGTAGAACACCACAATTACAGCCTTATTGTTTTCATTTAATAATGAGCAAATTTCTAAATAATTCCCTACAGCTTCAGATAGAAGTTTTATCAATTACTTCATTCCAGAGGAATACTCACAAAGATGAGTAATAAATTATGGGAATATTTAATAGGTAGCCATACAAATAAAAGCCTAAGCTTATCTTCGAGGTGAAAGCTGAGTTTAAAAGATGCGATCGCTATCTATAAAACAATACAGCCCAATTAAGAATAGTTACAAGTTTTAGATTTTTAACTTCTTTGTGAACCGTACTGATTTATAGCAGTCCTAAATGATTCTTGAAGGCAAAATCCCCGACTTCTAGGAAGTCGGGGATCTCAAGGGTTGGCTCACAGCTCTGCCGAGGATTGTTACATCAGGAGCCAGCCGATCTATTGGCTCATTACCCCAAGCCTGTAGTTCGTTTCTAAGGCGACAGGCGCTCAATTACCCAGCTACCATCATCGCAAAGCTGGTAAAACAAGCGATCGTGCAGGCGACTCGGACGACCCTGCCAAAATTCAATCCCTGTCGGGATCACTCGGTAGCCTCCCCAGTGCTGCGGTCTGGGAATCTCCTGGTTTTCAAATTTCACTTTCAATTCTTCTAACCGTTGCTCAAGCACCTCGCGGCTGTCAATGACTTGACTTTGGTACGAAGCCCAAGCACCCATCTGACTTAAGAGCGGACGGCTGTGAAAATAGGTATCTGACTCTTCGTCTGAAACCTTCTCCACCCGCCCTTCAATTCGCACCTGGCGTTCCAGTTCCGCCCACCAAAAAACCAAAGATGCCCACGGATTTTCCTGAAGTTGCTGTGCTTTGTGACTCTCGTAATTACTGTAAAAGACGAAGCCTCGTTCGTCGAAGTCCTTGAGTAACACCATTCTGGCGCTTGGGTTGCCAACAGCCGTAGCCGTGGCAAGAGTCATCGCATTGGGTTCAGGAAGTTGGGCTTCTCGTGCCTGGTCAAACCACTTGCGAAATTGTTTGAAGGGATTGGGGTCAGCATCAGCTCGCTCAAGCCCGGATCTTTTGTAATCTTTACGCAGATCCGCTACACTTATATCCATTTTGGTTTCTCAATTAACTTCATTTCCTAATAGGTATTTTCTCGCAGCCCTTGACTCCAATTTTTTAGCTTTTAAAAAAAATACCAATTTGCCGATAAGTCTATAGACTATAGACTGTCGATACCTCAGAGTCTAATATCTAGGCAGCTCTGGTGATAAAAGTGCCTCAGTGTGCAAATGCTACAGGTTTTTCACGATGCGCCGTTCAGCCAATCTTCAACGCCTCCTAATTTTGGGTCTGAGCGGCCCAATCATCGCCCTAAATATCTGGGTTCTGTCTCAGATATTTCGCTATTTCGAGCATTTATTCGCGGTGCTAACCATCGCGGCGATTTTAGCGTTTTTACTCAACTATGCAGTCCGGATTTTCGAGCGGTTTAGGCTCAGTCGCGCTCAAGCCGTCATAGTCGTTTTGCTTTTGACTTTAACATTTTTGGCTGTCGTGGGCGTAACGCTGGTGCCAATTTTGGTTGATCAAAGCGTCCAACTGTTAAAAAATATACCAGATTGGTTACAGGAAAGTAATCAGAATCTAGATTATTTGGACACATGGGCAAAAAATCGGCGTTTGCCACTGGATCTCAAAGGATTTAGCCATCGCGTCAGCGTTCGCGTTGAAAATCAAGTGCAAGCATTGGCTGGTCAGGCCTTTGGAGTTGCCTTGGGAACGGTGTCGGGATTAGTAGATGTAGTGTTCGTGGTGGTTCTGGCATTTTATATGCTGCTTTATGGCGATCGCTTATGGTTCGGTCTGATTAATCTATTACCATCTCAAATCGGGCTACCCTTAAGCGAATCTCTGCGGCTGAATTTTCAGAACTATTTTCTTACCCAACTGATTTTAGGGTTGTTCATGGTGGCAACACTGACCCCAATTTTTTTGGTTTTGAAGATACCATATGCCCTATTGTTTGCCTTGCTAATCGGTGTTGCCGAATTGATTCCTTTTATCGGTGCTACCTTGGGAATTGGTTTAGTAACAATTCTGGTCATGCTGCAAGATTTTTGGTTAGCCATTCGCGTATTGAGTGCAGCTATCTTCATGCAGCAGATAAAAGATAATTTCTTGGCTCCTAAATTAATGGGCGATTTTACCGGACTTAATCCAATTTGGATTTTCATTGCTTTATTGATGGGAGGTCAAATAGCTGGACTATTAGGTGTAATTTTATCAGTACCTCTTGCTGGAACTATTAAAGACACTATTGATACTATTCGCAGATTGCGTCAGCCCCCAGTGGTCACTACCGAGGCATACCGTGAACCCCAAGATACTTAAATGATGGGAAGTGTATAAAAAATAATCCAAGTCTAGCAATCTTAATCTATTTATAAAACTCTCTTTCTTCTCTTCCTGTGTGTCTGGGAGTTGTTCTAAAAAAGGTATATGGCAATCCTATTTGAGTTGTGAGATGCCAACCCTGCGCCCTTCAGCTCCCCGACTTCTTAAAGAAGTCGGGGAGCTCGCCTTCACGAATCATTTAGGACTTCCACAAAACGTCGCGTTTCGTTACCGCATCCACGCTCCTCAACCGAAACTTGGAAACTTCATATTTTCAAGCTCCAAAAGCACGTAAAACTCGAAAAATATTTGAAAAATCATCTGTCCACACAGGTACTTGTTTTGTTTGCGGAATCGGTTGCCAGCGCGAATCATTAATCAGGTTGCCAAAATCTCTTTCATTACGGGCAAATAACACCCAATGAGAAGGCGATTTACCGATTTCTCGCTCATATTCAGAAATATTCACTTCCCTCTGCCTCAGAGTGGATAATCCTAAATCTTGCGCTAAAGCACCTAAAACAGGCTCTAAATTCAAAAATCTGTTAGAAATATTAATAACAATTAAACCGTCTTGTGTTAACTTGCTCAAGTAAAGCTGAATAGCTTCCCGCGTTATTAAGTGAATTGGGACTGAATCAGAGCTAAAAGCATCCATGAAAATTAAATTATAGGTATTATCTGAAGCTTCCGAAAATCGTGAACGAGCATCGCCTAAAACAACAGATAATGGAGCTTTTGAATCTTGCAAAAATGTGAAATAACGAGTGTCGCGAGCCAGCTTTTCAACAGTCGGATCTATTTCGTAGAATGTCCATTGTTGCTCTGGTTCTGAATAAGCAGCAAGTGTCCCTACGCCTAATCCCAAAACGGCAACGCGAGAGGGATGTTTATTAGTATTAAAAGACTTAAATAATTGTCCAATTGGCCCGGTGGGATGAAAATAAGTTAAGGGTTCGTGGCGGCGTTCGGGAGTTAAACTTTGTTTACCGTGCAAAATCGTGCCATGCAGCAGACTATGATAGTCTCCGCGTCTATCATTTAAGACGCGGTAAACACCAAAAAAGCTGCGTTCTGTGTCGAGTATACCACCCAGACTTCCTATAGAAAATTGACTAATAAAGAAAATTAAAAATAAGCCGATTATAAGGCGAATAGGGTGTAAATTAAAGGAGTAAAATATAATAATAAGTAGGCTAAATGCCAGAAAATTTCCTATCAAATTGCTAGTTAAATGATTTCCCGAAAAACCGACGAGTAAAGTGCCAATTAAAAGACCGAGGCTAATCGGGAAGGTGAAGCGCCTCTGTAAGCTGGATAAAGAATCGTCTGCGTCTTTTGGAGTTTGCCATAGTAGCAAACTGAGGATCATAATTAGAGGGTACTCTAAGACAGATTGAAACAGCAACGGGGCTGCGATCGCGTTGAACAATCCGCCAAGTACGCCCCCGACAGAAATCCATAAATAAAAATTAGTTAAATACTTCGTACTAGGGCGACTTCTAGCTAATTCTCCATGAAAAACACAAGCAGCCACAAAAAATCCCAGCAAATGCAAGGGAAATAAAACCCAAATCGGCTGCATTACTTGAATCAAAAATAAAATAGTTAGTATAGCTAAAAATACAGGCAAAATTGCCCCAAAAAGATTGTGCGGTAGTCTCGGTTTTCGGGCGAAAGTCAAAATAAAGGTCAACAGATATATTGCTAAGGGAATAGCCCACAAAAGCGGAATTGCGGCAATGTCTGTTGTTAGATAGGTGGTGACTCCTAAAAGTAAGCTGGAAGGCAGAAAAGAAAGTAATACCCACTGAGTTTTTTGTTGAATAGTAGGAGGGAGGAAAGAGTTAGGATTTATGAATTTTGAGTTTTCAGCTAAATTATTTAACTCTTCCTCTTCACTGTTATCTTTATCTGCTCCCCACCCCCTCCAGGCGGGGAAAGATAAGGGTATTTTATTGGTGGTGGGTTGGGGGGATGTCCTGTTACCTTCTTCAGGCGATCGCCACAAGAATACTGCACAAACCAGCGTCGATAAAGCCAGTAATCCGTAAGCGATCGCCCATAACCAACTCTGCTGTGTTAAAGAAAAATTTGGCTCAATTAATATAGGGTAACTCAGAACTCCTAACATACTGCCAAGGTTACTGGCAGTATATAGAAAATAAGGATCGGAACTGGCTGGATGTCCTGTATCAGCAAACCATTTTTGCACTAGAGGTGCAGAAGTAGCAACAACAAAAAATGGTAATCCGACAGATAAAAGCAGCAAAGCTAATAACCAAGAAATAGGATTAGCCTCTTGAGGAGGAACCCAACTCTTAGCCACAGAAATCGGTAAAAATCCGAGTGGAAGTAACAGTAAAATACTATGAATGATGGCTTGGCGACGAACGCTAAACCAACTTGTTGTTAAATGGGAGTATCCATAACCAAGCAATAAAGCGGCTTGAAAAAAAAATAAACAAGTGTTCCATACTGAGGGTGCGCCGCCTAATAAAGGTAGAATCATTTTTGCTACCATCAACTGCACCCAGAAAAGTAGAAAAGCACTAATAAAAAGGGTAAAATAAAAAAGAAATATCATGTCTCCAAACGAAATATTGAAAAGTGTTTCAGACGCGATTAAGTACGTTTATAGAATAAAAGTCCGCGACCCAAGGAAATAACTCTGTCCTATCGCTTGTCTTCAATGTAAATAATTTTGAGATACTTTGCATCTGCATCTTGTTTCTTTTTTCCAATGAGTCCTATGATAAAATCACTAGGTTCGTCCTCTTCAAATTCATCGGGACTCACATAGCTAAGCATATCAGGGTGATCCCCTGTAACAACCCAGCCTGGACAATTTAGGAGGTTGATAACTATAAAATCTCCACTACAACTGCCATAATAAACTGGCCCCCACTCTGACATAATCGCTTTTGCCTGAGTTGCTAGATCCTGTTGGGGTTCCGTGAGAATCAGACAAGTTCCATTTTCAAACAGAACCCAGGTTTTTTGTTCGCATTGAATAATAGTTTGCCACGTATTGATCAGAGACGCTATGTTTTTTGGCTCGCTCATGGTATGCACTCTCTTGCCATAAAATTGTCAGCATCTCTTCATTTGAGTGCGATCGCGTCCTCGCTACTCCCTATTCCCGACATCCCACATAACCCAAGAACGCAGTTCTCGCGTGTCTAGTTGAGGAGTTACGCGAGTACCACCGCTTCTTTCATCAATGTAACGCAACTTATCCTAGCAAACGATAAAAGCAAATATCTGGTTTGGCTACCAATCCGTTCATTACATCAGTTTCCTCAATATAGGCTGATGCCAAATGTGCCTCTAGCAAAGCATCGTTTTTCCAATTTTCAACAAAGGTAAAATCGGTCACATCGTTACGATTTTGTAACACTTCGTAACTGATGCAACCATTTTCTTTTCGCGTCGGTTCAATTTACTCCATAAGCGCCAATTTCACTTCTTCATTGTGTTGGGAAGTGCGACAAAAGGAGGCAATACGCGAACGGTTGTTTTAGATGCTAACTTTTTTATTCTCCTGTTTAAAGAAAGCTTTTTCAAGTTTTCCACAAACTCAGAATTCGCGGCTTAGAAAAGGCAATGATTTTGGATTACTTAAGCGCAGAAGTCTGGCGGTTATCGCGTCTCTAGTGGATAACTAAGTATTGCACCTTAAAGTGCATTTCTAGCCAAAAGTCTACAAATCTATTAATTATTTTATAAATTGTAAAGCGGGTTCTGGTTTCATATCAAAACCTTCCAGAAATCCTCGTCGGGCGTGCGATCGCATATTATTATCGCACAATTCCATCAAACAAACCAATTCATCCCCTTTATAATATTCCGGATTGCGCTGTAAGAAGTAATTTATATCCGGTTTACTGGCAAATCCGTCTTTAATCTCAGCCCAGGTTTCTCGCAAATGTCCCTGCGACGTAGGGAATCGAATTAATCCTGTTTGGGGATTGTAGTAGTTGCCGAATTTTCTCTTAGCTAGGTAATCCATCAACGCCTGATACTTTTCTGGCGTAGGATATCGCCAAGTCGGATAAAAAGTTTTGGCAAATACTGGCAGGTAGCGATAAGTACGATAGCCCTTGACTATTAGAAACCAGTATAAAGGTTGTTCTGGGGCTTCGGCTTTAATCTGCCCAGCCAGACGACACCATGCCAAAGATAGGGTTTGCTCTCCCCAATACTCATGATTAATAATTGTATCCCCAGAAAAAATAGCTTGGTGTGGTTCCTCAAATTCAAATTTAAGAACAGCTAGTGTAGAAAAACCTTGTATTTTTTCAGTGTCGTCTTTCAGGAGAATTACATAATCTTTTTGAGTTAAATCTTTGTAAAACATATCCTGATTTGTACTATCATAATACTGATAATACAAATCGTACATAGAATTAATTAAGTTTTCTGGGAGTTGATTTAGGCGGAAAACTTCAGGTTTTAGCCGATTCATAAATTTATTTTTGAGTTAATAACAACTACTTAATAAGTAGACCGCTTTTAATAGCCCAAGTTCCTAGCAAAATCTCACAAGGAGCAAATTAAGCGATCGCGTATATGCGATAATCTGCCTGTAGCTACATGAAAATGCTGCCAGATAAGAGGTAAGCACGACAGCAGCATTGCTTTAACAATACAAAGATTTCATCTGAGTGCAACACCAATGTCACAAGTACGTCATATCAGGTGTTTACAGTGAGAAGAGTAGAGAGGTGAAGGTTCTCTTCTCTACAGGTGAATCTAGATAGCGTCTTTACGCGGACGCCGTTGATTAACAAGCGTACTAAGTTTTAACTTCCTTGTGACAGGTGTTTCAAATGCAAAGCAGACAGCAAGATAGAGATAAAAATTCCGGGCGATTTGACGCTTCAGCTTCCAAACCCTGGCAAAAGACAGCAACCTATCTGTCGCTGGTGCTATTGGGAGCAGGTGTCACTTTTTCAGGCAACTATCTAGTAACTAAGGGCGTGGGAACCGAACCCCTACAAGCATCTCCCCTTCCAGAGAGTCTCATAGCTCAGGCATTACCAGGAAATACAGATACAAACTTTGTTACAGATGTTGTTGAAAGGGTGGGACCAGCGGTAGTGCGGATTAATTCTTCCCGTACAGTAAGCAGACAGATTCCCGATGCCTTCAACGATCCTACCTTCCGGCGATTCTTTGGCGGGCAATTACCCACTGGCCCCCAAGAGAGAGTAGAACGGGGTACTGGCTCTGGATTTATTATCAACACTGATGGTCAAATTCTCACCAATGCCCATGTGGTAGATGGTGCTGACACTGTAAACGTTATCCTCAAGGATGGGCGCACCTTTAAAGGTAAGGTGATGGGAACTGACCCAGTAACAGATGTGGCTGTGGTTAAGATTGAGGCTGATAATTTGCCGACAGTGCGTTTAGGTAATTCCGAGCAGTTGCGACCTGGGGAATGGGCGATCGCTATCGGTAATCCCCTTGGTCTTGATAATACCGTTACTACGGGCATCATTAGCGCCACCGGACGTTCTAGCTCTCAAGTTGGCGTTCCCGATAAGCGAGTAAACTTCATTCAAACTGATGCGGCGATTAATCCGGGTAACTCTGGCGGGCCATTGCTCAACGCCAGAGGTGAGGTAGTTGGGATAAATACAGCCATTATCCGGGGCGCTCAAGGACTTGGTTTCTCAATTCCCATCAACACCGCTCAACGCATTGCTAACCAGCTGGTGACTACAGGTAGGGTAGAACATCCTTATTTAGGCGTTCAGATGACGACGCTTACCCCTGACGTGAGACAGCAAATCAATGAAGATGCCAATAGTGGCTTGAGCGTAGATGCAGATCGAGGTGTCCTCGTTCTTAGAGTTATGCGAAATTCCCCAGCTGCTAGGGCGGGGTTACGCCCTGGAGATGTGATTCAAAAAATCAATGGGCAAGCGATCGCAGACTCGGAAACCGTACAACAGCAAGTAGAAAAGACTCAAGTAGGCAGCAATTTACAGCTAGAGTTACGTCGGAATGGGCAGAATCTCAACGTACCCATCCAAACCGCTGCGCTTCCGGTTGAGCGTTAGTAGGCTGTAGCGTTCCATAAGATAAGTAAGACAGATTACAAGGGATGGGTTAAGAAACCCGTCCTTTTTTTTTGCTTGGTGGCTAAACCCAACTTACAATTATTCTTGAGCGAACGGCACGGCACTCTGAATGACTTTTAAGAATCAAACGAAATTGAATTAATTACACGTCAGAGGTAAAGTGATGAAAGTAGTTATTTTTGAAGTCGAAGATTGGGAAAAAGAGGCGTTCAATGATTTGAGTAAGGAACATGAACTTAAGTTCGTGGACGAGCAACTAAAAAGCGCAAATGCTGGACAATATGCAGATGCCGATGTTGTTTCCACCTTCATCGATTCCCAACTTAATGCGGGAGTTCTCCAGCAGTTATCCCAGATCAAATTAATTGCCACCCGTTCAACTGGTTTTGACCACATCGACTCAGAATATTGTCAAACTCAGAACGTGACAATCTGCAACGTTCCCAATTATGGGGAAAATACTATTGCTGAACACGTTTTTGGATTATTGCTGGCAATCAGCCACAATATTATTGAGGCAGTCCATAACACCCGTCAAGGTTATTTTTCCTTCAAAGGGCTACAAGGTTTTGACCTACGCGGTAAAACTTTGGGTGTAGTTGGTACGGGAATCATTGGGCAATATGTAATTCAGATTGCCAAGGGATTTCAGATGGAAGTTGTTGCCTTTGATGTGCATCCAAATCAGGAGTTAGCCGCTAGATTGAAATTTGAATATGCTGATTTAGAAACGGTATTGGCAACTTCTGATATTATCACGCTGCATGTTCCAGCTAACAAGAATACCCATCACCTAATTGCCGCTGAGCAATTTGCTAAAATGAAAGATGGGGCAATTTTAATTAATACAGCCCGTGGAAGTGTAGTAGATATTCAAGCTTTGCTGCACGCACTTATAGAAGGTAAGTTGGCTGCTGCGGGTTTGGATGTATTGCCACAAGAACTTGTTTTGCGGAAAGATTCTGAATTGCTACAGGCTGTTGACCGGAAGCAAGACGACTTGCAAACGTTGTTAGCAGACTTGATTTTAATGCGTCTGCCTAATGTAATTGTCACGCCTCATAGTGCTTTCAATACCCGCGAAGCGAGAGAAAGAATTATCAAGACAACCGTGGAAAACATTTTGGCGTTTACTCAAAATAAACCTCAAAATGTTGTTAACAATAAGTAAGACGGCAGAAATTTCACCTTACCCTTAGCCCCTTTCCGCAGGCGGAGAGGGGAGATGGAGAAAATTTCAGTTTCTTTTATTTTTGGAAGTTGACATGAAGTGATGAATGCGATCGCATTCCGGCAGAATCTACCGCCCTTGCCGTAAAACTTTGATTTTTTGGTAGCTAATATTACTTGAACTTTTGAAAGATTTGCTCTGAATTGGCTGATTCAAGTATTCTGGTTGAGGTATCTCAGTAGCCATCCTCTTAGCTTTATCTTTAATGGACTTGAGTACCAGACGAACTACCCATGAAGAAAGGTGAGGGTTTTCATCGATTTCTGCGATCAGAGCATCTAAATCGTTAACAATAGCCACCATTGGGAAGTTCATATCTTTTTGCATTAGTTTGACGCCCTATTATTCAAAGTGTGTTGACACAAAAGACCGTTTATGCTGGTTTGATACCGAGTTTTCGTTCTGGATTTACATTAAAAAACTCTTGAGAATCTTTGGGATGCTTCTGTGTCACTTTTAGAGGTTGAGACAGAGGCGATCGCGTCTTTACAAGGCTGACTTTTTACGGCTGAACCCGCTAAACCCTTACTGGTCAGGTCTTATAGCCTCAAAAACTCAAAAGCGATCGCTTTAGCCAATCTAGACAGCATCACTTCTAAAGGCAGACAGTTCTCTAACTGTCACAACTGCTGGCGAAGTTAAAAAAAGCAATTTCCCGACACTATAGGGTTTTTCAGATGGGTGGAAGGGACATGGCATTGCCATGTCCCTACAGATGTATCACACCAAACTCTTGAATTGCTATATTTGCTTACCGAAAGCCCTACACTTTATTCATCAGCTCCGTGCGGAGGGAGCAATCTTTGCTTTTGGACAGATAGATCGTGAGAGATTCAGAAGAAGCAAAAACCTGGTATGACAAAGACTTGCAGCAAAGAAAAACCTGGTACAGCGAGGTAGCAGAGTCCTACAACAAAGCAAGACCGCGCTATCCTAAAGAACTAATTGGTCGTGTTGTAGAGTTAGCTCAACTTGATAAAGACGCGATCGCTCTTGAGATCGGATGCGGCCCTGGGACTGCAACTGTAGAATTTGCCAAATTGGGCTTCTCAATGGTATGCCTGGAACCAAGCCAGGAGGCTTGCCAACTAGCGCGACACAACTGTGCAACCTATCCGGCTGTAGAGATTAGAAATACCACCTTTGAAGAGTGGGAGCTAGAGCCTGAGATATTTAATGCCGTTCTTGCAGCAAATTCGTTTCACTGGGTTTCATCAGAAATTAGGTGTCCAAAAGCTGCTGCTGCGCTACAAGACAACGGTTCTCTGATTTTGCTGTGGAACAAAGAACCCCAACCCCCGTATGAAGTTTACCAAGCTTTGAATGAAGTCTATCAGGCTCAGGCTCCGGAGCTTGGACGTTATGAAGACAGGGAAACTCAGGGAGAAATCCTCAGAGAGCTGGGACACAATTTCATTGACTTAGGTCGATTTAAGAACGTAGTGTACGAACAGATGGCGTGTGAAATCACTTATAGTATTGATGATTATTTGATGCTTTTAAGTACGTTATCGCCATACATTGCGCTTTTACCGCATAAGAGGGATTCTTTGTTTAAAGGTTTGAGGGAAACGCTAGAAAGGCACACAGGAAGTATTCAGGCATCCTATATTTCTGCTTTTCACATTGCCCAAAAAGTATAGACGCTATTAAAAGACAACGCCTGGAGGTGACAAACTAGCGGGGTGATCAACCCCGTCAGCTTTTTAACAAAATTGCGATCGCTTACTTTGAGTAGTTGTCAGTTTTGAGTGCAAACCGTTCCAATCTTCTTGCTCAATTTGGGAAATAATTTCGTCGAGACAGTGACGATATTGTTGGAGACTTTGCAACAACTCAAGGCGATTGTACCGCGCCATCATCAAGCCTAACTCTGGATTTCCGCCGCCAACGCGACTGGTATCCCGAAAACCAGAACTAGCCAACTGTTGCGCTAATTCCAACACAACCGGATCGGTTTCGCTTATACAGGCATCAATTAAAGTAGCACTCACCATCACTGGCAAATGAGAAATCCGAGCCACAGCTTTATCGTGGTTCTCTGGAGAACAATGATAAATTTCAGCTTCCAGACTTCGCACAATTTCCTCAACCGTTTTTACAGCAGCTGGTGGTGTCGTCGCCACTGGTGTAAGCACATAAGCCTTACCAACAAACAAATTTTGCACTGCTGCTTCTAAACCACTTTCCGCAGTACCAGCCATCGGGTGTCCCCCGACAAAATTAGCCCAAAGTGGTGTAATTGCCTCAACCACCGACTTTTTCACCGAACCAACATCAGTGATGATGGCATCACCAGACAAATGGGGAATTAGCTGCTGTACAGTGGATGCGATCGCGCTAATGGGCGTACAAACAAAAACTACATCTGCTGCTGCCAATAGCGCCATATCCACAGTCGCATCATCCACAACGCCACGCGCGATCGCATCCCGACAAACCTTGTCTCGACGACTCACTCCCAAAACCTGATAGCCAGCCGCTCGTAAATCCAAGCCCAGCGATCCGCCAATCAGTCCCAGCCCTACAATACCAATATTCATCGCCCTTCCCGCCGCTATTATGACGCGGCATAATGGATTTCTTTATTCATCGTTCATCATCCTGAGGATACTCACACCAAACTTCTAACTAAGATTTACAGATAGACACGCTAGATTAAGGCTTGTACAACTTTGTACAACTTTGGATAAATGCTAGAACAAGCCAGAATAATAGAAGCAAAGCGAGGGTTCATCTGCTGCACACCCATCCAGCTACTCAAAATGGAAAATAACCCGCAAGGCTTGGCTTTAGCACACTACTCCTAACCATAAAATGAGAATGCTGGCGAGGTGGCTCCAATGAATGTCGATGAATTGATAGTAAAATATGCAGCCGGGGTCAGAAACTTTGTGGCGGCTAACTTGACCGAGGCTAACTTGAGTGGCATCAACCTCAGTGGTGTTAACTTGAGTAACGCCATCCTCAGTGTTGCCAACCTCAGTGGTGCCAATCTGAGTGGTGCCAACCTGAGTCACGCGAAACTCAATGTCGCCAGACTCAGTGGTGCCAATCTCAGCAAAGCCATCTTAAACCAGGCAAACTTTAACGTAGCTAACCTGATTCGGGCAGACATGGGGGGAGCCGAACTGGTTCAGGCGGCACTAATTCGCGCCGAACTAATTCGCGCCGAACTCAGTGGATGCAATCTCAGATCGGCTAACCTCAGCGGTGCCGATTTGAGAGAAGCAACCCTCAGACAAGCCAACCTCTCTCGCGCCAGTTTGAATGAAGCCAATCTCCGGGGAGCCTTCCTGACTGGTGCTAACTTGGAACAGGCTAACTTGAATGGAACCGACTTAAGCCGAACCGATTTGAGCGGGGCAAATCTCCGAGAAGCTGAACTCAGACAAGCTAATCTTTCTCGCGCCAACTTGAGCGGCGCAGACATGAGCGGAGCGAATTTGCGCTGGGCGGACTTAAGCGGCGCGAATTTGCGCTGGGCGGACTTAAGCGGCGCTAAATTAAGTGGAGCCAACTTAATCGGGGCAGACTTAAGCAACGCTAATTTACTTAATGCCAGCTTAGTTCATGCGGATCTCACTCAAGCTAGATTGATTAAAGCTGATTGGATCGGAGCCGACTTGACAGGTGCTATCTTGACAGGAGCAAAACTTTATGCAGTGTCGCGCTTCGGGCTAAAAACAGAAGGAATGACTTGCGAGTGGGTTGATTTGAGTCCAGATGGCGATCGCACTGAAATTTTCCGCCTCACCACCGAAGAATCAAAAAAGTTCTTTAATGAAACCCTCCCCACCGTTCGGATTATCGTTGATGCACCATTAGATATGGAGGCAAATTTAGCTTTAGCCACCACTTATCATCACATCGCTAAGCACTATCCCGGTATCGGCAATCCCCCAAGTTTGGAGGTAAGCTCAAGAAAAACCATTCTCACCTTCCGAATGGACAGCAACGATCAATTATTTCCCCTCGCTTACGTTGCGATTCTTCCCTTTTACGATGCAGCAGCTACTCACAAAAATATCATCGCCCTATTGCACATCCTCCAATCCCAAAATATAGACACCCTTGGCCTTAAAGATAATTATCGAATCAAGCAATTAACCGCAGCCCTCAGTAAAACCATTAACCAGGTTAGCGCTATAGATATTTTCCAAGTACCAGGACTCAAAGACAAAGTAAACTTCTTTCACGCTCCTACCCAAACCGTTTTAAACAACTCTACCGATCAGACTTTAAACGTTTATCATCACCCGGTTTTTGGCAAACGGTTTATGAATTTGTCTAACTTAGGCAGCCCTCCAAAAAATCCCTCCATAGAAATACAAAACTCCACTTTGCCTCCTGTAGGTACGGTAATTGAATTTATCAAAGAATTTAATTATTTGGAAAAATCTCAGCAGAGCTAATATAAGTAGATTGGCTAGTTGCTAAAGGCGGCAATTAGTAATCCTTCAATTAGCAATTAAAAATCCTTCAATTAGCATCTAACTAAAGTGATAGAGGTAGAAGTTCATTCCTCACTACGTGCATTCCTACGCGAGCAGGGAAACCGAGCTTGGCCGCATCATCTAACAATGGCGAGGCTGGTAGCGCGGGCTTTGCGATTGGGGCGTTCTGCCCTGATACAAACTGGATCACCCCAGAGTATGGGAAGTTACCGTCTGAGTTACCTCAGCCCTGCTTTGTTGTGGCAGGGCCCAGTAATTGTGGTAGCTCCAGAATTGGTGCAACAGCGCTTGATAGAAGTGCAAATTCCCCAGCTACAACAATGGATGAAAACGGATAAGGCGATAATTACAGATTACGCTTTGCCTGAGAACTTCCAAGGGTTGCTGCTGACATCTCCGGAAATTTGGTTAAGCGATCGCTTAAAAAATTTGGGAAGCATACCAACTGGCATCCCTACTATCTTTGATGGTGCTGATGAGTTGGAAGAATTGGCACGGGAGCAGTTAACAGTTTGCTTGCAACCCAAAGACTGGGACGATTTGATGCGGGCTTTTCCTCACCAGACAGAGCCGATTCTGGATGCGCGAGTACAACTGACAAAAGAACTCTTCCAGCATCCAGTAAATCCCTATGAATGCTATCTGATTTCTCGATCAGAACAAGGAATTTTGCAGCATCTCTACGAGTCATTAACAATGCCTCCTAGTAACGGTTCAGTAGACCGAAATGCGGATTTTATCACTTCAGTGCTAGGCGCGATCGCTACTGACAACGGACAGCAGACAGCGGAAGACAAACTACCCCCCGCATGGCAGAATTTCTGGGAGCGATCGCGCTCCTCAAACCAACTCATGTGGGCGGAAATGAAGAGAGCCAAAGGGCAGTTTTCTCTGTATTGTGGCCCGGTTGAAGTCGCAACCGCCTTAGAAAAAATTTGGCATCAAGATCCGGTAGTGTTAATTGGTGCAGCGCTGGATTTGGAGACGGAAGCTAAAGTCTATCGTCAGCGCGTAGGACTAAAAGATTTAACTTGCATAAAATTTTCTCCAGACAGGCAAAATGAATTAATTCATCTGTACCTCCCCGATCGCCTCCCTTTT
The DNA here is from genome assembly GCF_014695815.1 of Trichocoleus sp. FACHB-6. Taxonomy (NCBI): domain Bacteria; kingdom Bacillati; phylum Cyanobacteriota; class Cyanophyceae; order Leptolyngbyales; family Trichocoleusaceae; genus Trichocoleus; species Trichocoleus sp. FACHB-6. The sequence goes on along the minus strand of NZ_JACJOY010000078.1, from coordinate 25,701 downwards.
CCAAATACGCCCCAATTTCAGGGGTTTTTGATTCAAGAAGTCCGGAGGTTAATCGAAGAAATTGATAAATTGCCCGTAAATAATACGGACATCCACAAACTAGCTGTGATTTTAGTCGAGGATACACCACTCAGGGCGCAGGTAGCAGCTGCTCTGGCTGGTGAGTTTGGCTCCCGCGTACAAGTAGAAAAAACTCGCGTGTCAAACAATGGCATTTTAGTAACAGGCTGGGAATTCTGGCGACATCATCAGGAGACGTTACCTGCTCCCCAGTTGCTAGTAATTGCGACTTTGCCAATACCTTCTCTAGAAAATCCTTTAGTAGCTGGCCGGGTAATTTATTATAAACAGCAGCGTCAAGACTGGTTTCGTCTGTATCTGTTGCCGGTGGCGTTGAGTGAATTACAGCGAGCGATCGCGCCTGTGCGAGAATCTCAAGGCGTTGTTGCTCTACTCGATAGCCGCGTAAATCACCGCAGCTATGGTTCTCAGGTACTGGAAGCGCTTAGTCCTCTAGCACGAATCAACTATTTGGACACCAACTGGTTTACAGGCGATCGCTAGGGGCTGGGAATTGCGAATTGGAAAGAATCTTTTACCTAATCCCCAGCTTCTAATCCCTAATCCCTAGCCCCTCCTCCCCGATTTCGTAATTTCTATAAACAATTCCGGCAACAGGCCTAACCCCAGCGTTATTATTAACAAGTCTCTAAAACTATCAATTATGGGTGATTCCAAGCGTCGTAAAGAAGCACTCGGAGAGAATTACGGTCAACAGGCTTACATTCTTCCCTGGCTACCGATTACTAAAACTCAAGCACAACAGTTCGTCAAATGGAGCAACCGGGGGGCCTGGATTGGCATAAGCTTCCTGATAGGTACCTGGGTAACTATCCGCTTCATCGGCCCTTCCTTTGGTTGGTGGCAAGTCAACTAGAGTCTAGTAACAGTTTACTTGGGTGAAGTTTCTAGCGGTGAAGCATTTGCCAGACTTGCCTTAATGCTTCCCTGACAAAAACTCAGCTTATATAAGCTGAGTTTATGATTGTGCTCTGTAATTCTTATTCGGCGCGAACCTCGCTAAAAGGTTTGTCCTTTTGAAACATCGCACCACTTCAGCCCCAAGTCATCCTTTAGGTAGAACTAAGCTTTCTCTATGTTGTTTAGGATGCTCTTGAGTGAAGCTTATTGTTACCGAGCCAGAGACAGATACAATTTTAATCGTCACTCAGGGTGTTTACAATGCTCTTGAGTGAAGCTCATTGTTACTGTTGATACTTTGCATTCCTAGATACTTAAGTTAACTTGGTGCAAAGCTGGTATTATTCAGTTTCTTCATAGTCTCAATTCTCTTAACCTAACATAGCGCATAGGTTGAGGGTAAAAATCTTAAGAAAGTATAAAACGTTTACACTTAGGTGTGGTGGTTGGAGGACAACCGTGTTTCTACGACTTGCAGAGCAACACCGTCAATTTGTACATGATCTAGTGATGAACCTCCAAGCTATGGCAATTGTGCTAGAGCAACGGGGATATTTGGCTTCTTGCTATACCTGCGGAGGTCAAATGAATAGCGCATCATTTATGGTCAGTCTGGGGGAGAATCATCTGATTCGCTTTTTGGTGTCAGATTACGGCATCACCTGGACAGAAATGCGGGATGACCGCGAACTGATGAAGCTAGAGGGCGCTGAAGCCATTTCTCAGCTGCAAGACTTAGCCAATCTAGTCAAATATAAAATCAAGCCCTCTGAGTATCGTCCCGTTGTGCCGCAGCGGAGATAAACTCGTTGCCAAGGTTTCGCTACTATCTTTAGACAGATTGGCTCTTGGGACTGCTAATCTGAAAAAGGGGAAACCTATGTCCTATCCGCAGGCGAGGGACGGCTGCTACTGTTTATGACTGCTGTCAATTTTGAATGGCAACACCAGTTTATTGAGACGAACGACATTCACTTACACTACGTGACCCAAGGACAGGGGGAGCTGGTGATACTGCTGCACGGATTTCCAGAGTTTTGGTATTCCTGGCGGCATCAAATACCAGCACTAGCCCGTCATTTTAAAGTAGTGGTTCCCGATTTGCGGGGATACAACGATTCGGATAAGCCGCTTAGCGGTTATGACCTGGATACCCTGAGTGCTGATATTCGGGGATTGATTGAAAATTTAGGCTATGTCCGGGCGCATATTGTAGGTCACGACTGGGGTGGATTAATCGCGTGGAATCTTGCCCAGAAGTTCCCCCAAGTTCTGAATAGACTGGCAATTTTGAATGCGCCGCACCCTTACAGGTTTTGGCAGGAACTTGCTGGAAACTTAGATCAACTGCGTCGCAGCTGGTATGTGCTGGCGTTTCAAATTCCTGGTTTACCAGAGTGGCTGATTCGACAAAATTTAAAAGATTTTGTGAACAACGTGTTTCGGGAACAAGCGGTTCGCAAAGGAGCGTTTACCGCAGAAGATACCCAGCGGTATCAAGAGGCATTGGCAAAACCTGGGGTGCTGGCGGCGGCGATGAACTATTATCGCTCCTCCCTGTCGCCGCAGAGTTGGTTGCACCATTGGGGGCGATCGCCCGAACCGATCACCGTACCCACCTTGATGCTGTGGAGCGAAGAAGATGCCTTTTTTGGCCACAAACTCACCGAAGGCATGGAACGCTTGATAAATGCGCCTTTCAAGCTCAAATTCGTTAGTCACTGCGGTCACTGGATGCAGCAGGAAGTTCCCCAAACTGTCAACCGAGAACTATTAAACTTTTTGCGCCCCCCTATTCTAAAAGGATAAGGTAGGAATCGAAGAATCTAGATTCCCACCTCATCTGTGAGCCTTTCAAAACCAAAGCTTGCGGTTGTGATGAGAAACACAAAGCACCATGACAGTTGACAACACCAACCGCCCAAATTTAGTGCATCCTGAAGGTGTAGGGGGTGTATCTATTCCGTAAGACAGAGACAAATGCTTTATTCTCAGATGCGCTGTATTGTTGGCCTAGTGCCAAGTTAAAAGCGATCACGTCTTTTGTAAAGTTAGAGTCTCGCAGCTCAATTATTCCATGATTCAGTATCTCCCCTCTCACGGCACTGAGAAAAGCGCGAGTACCCAGAATGTTTAACGCAACAGAAATTTTAATTGACAGTTTTGTTCAAAGCATTCGTGAAGGCTATCGTCGCACCTACGGCGGCTATAAGCCCGACTACGAAGACATCATCGCCTGGGCGGGGTCTATGGCTCTGGAAAACATTGCTAACAGCGATGCCCTCTATCACAACGTAGAACACTCGATCTTAGTAGCTCTGGTGGGACAGGAAATCTTACGCGGGAGACACATTCGTGAGGGTGGAGTGTCCTGTGAAGACTGGTTACACTTCATCATCTCCGTAGTTTGCCATGACATCGGCTACGTTAAGGGAGTGTGTCGCCAAGATAGAGACGAAGAACGACTTTACTCCACCGGGAAAGATGGAGAAATGGTTTCTGTGCCTCGCGGATCGAGCGATGCTTCTTTGACACCTTACCATGTAGATCGAGCAAAACAATTTATTGAGGAACGCTTTGGCGGTCATAAGCTGATTGACGCTGAGGTGATAAAGCACAATATCGAACTAACCCGTTTCCCGGTGCCAACAGCAGAGGATCATCAAGATACTGTCAATTATCCAGGCTTGGTTCGTGCCTCTGACTTGATTGGTCAGCTCAGCGATCCCCGCTATCTGAAGAAAATCGGGGCGCTGTATTATGAGTTTGAAGAAACAGGCGTGAATAAAGCCCTGAATTATAAGCATCCGGGAGATTTGCGGCGGAACTATCCCAAGTTTTACTGGCATGGAGTATTCCCGTATATTCAGGATGCGCTCCGTTACTTACAGCTAACACAGCAAGGTAAACAAATCATTGCTAACCTCTACTCGAATGTGTTTGTTGTTGAACACGAAAGTGCTGAAGATGAGCGGAGACAACTGGAGGGGCAGCTTAGGTAAGAGTTTTAAGTTTTGAATTTTGAGTTAGAAGCAAATATAACGGTTCTCATTGGTATGCGGTACAGTTTTGACCTTTCTAAACCTCTCTCCAATTCCGGAGAGAGGCTTTCAAATTAGCCCCCTGCCAAGAACAAGATTTTTCCTTTCTCCTCCCCTTCAAGGGGAGGGCTAGGGAAAGGTGGGAAGGGCGTTGAGCGTTAGGTTACGACTGTATTTAACTCAACCGAGAACGGCTATAAGTTAGGAATCAGAATAAACTATGAAATTCTAGATACTGGCTTATCATTTAATTCAGAACTCATAATTTATAACTCATAACTTTATGAACTGGTGGCAAAAATTAAAAAATAATCCCTTGGCACGATCAGGGGCTGTGTTGCTGATAGTTTTCTATTTTGCAGTAATTTTCGCTGATTTTGTGGCTCCTTACCGTCCATGTGACACTTATGACCTGTCTAATGGCCTGTGTGACGTGCAGCCAAATACTTCCTTGTTGGAACCTACCAAGATATACTGGCGCAACCAAGCAGGAGAGTTTATTGGGCCTCACGTTTATCCTACGACTCAGGGCCCAACAGATATCGAGACAGGCGATCGCAAATTAACTGTAAACTTCCAAAAACCGTCACCAGTACGCTTTTTTGTCCGAGGAGCAAAATACCAACTGTTTCAGCTGCGTCTGCCATTGCCACCCAAATTTGATGAGGTAGAAATATTTCCGGGCATCCCCTTGGATTGGCACCTCTTCGGCGCTGTTGGAGAAGGCAAACTGAACTTATTAGGCACCGATGAACAGGGGCGCGATCAGTTCAGCCGCCTGCTGCATGGTGGCAGAATTAGCCTCAGCATCGGCTTAGTGGGAATTATCATTTCCTTTCCACTGGGTATGTTAGCGGGAGGGATTTCTGGCTACGTCGGTGGCTGGGTTGACGGCATTTTAATGCGTGCCGTGGAAGTGCTGATGACCATTCCCAGCCTGTATCTGCTGGTTTCCCTTGCCGCAGTGCTGCCACTTGGACTCAGCAGCGCCCAGCGGTTTTTGTTGATTGTGCTGATTACCTCGTTCATCGGCTGGGCTGGGTTAGCGCGGGTGATTCGGGGACAGGTGCTGTCAATTAAAGAGCGAGAATTTGTGCAAGCGGCGCGAGCAATGGGCGCGAAACCGCTTTACATTATTGTGCGTCACGTTTTGCCGCAGACGGCCACTTACATAATTATCTCAGCAACGCTGGCGGTGCCTGGGTTTATCGTGGCAGAATCGGTGCTGAGTTTGATTGGGCTTGGCATTCAGCAGCCCGACCCTTCTTGGGGAAATATGCTGTCGTTGGCGACTAATGCTTCAATTTTAGTGTTGCAGCCTTGGTTGATCTGGCCTCCGGCCCTGTTGATTATCCTCACGGTGTTGGCGTTTAATTTGCTGGGAGATGGCTTGCGGGATGCCCTCGATCCCCGGAGTTTGCGGCGGTAGTTTAAGTATTCAAGCAAGTTGCGTGAGACATCTTTATCAGAATTAGAGCCGGTGATTATTTTTGGTTGGGTTTGTTGTTAGACCTACCCAGCTGGTTTGTCTTCAACTGGATGTTGACCATAAAACGGTAGCGCTTCCGACCAGTGGGGGCGCTTTTCTTGTTGCCAATCTAGATAGGCAAGTTCTAATACGCTGGAAACTGAGGCACCCAGTCCAGCGCCAGCAGGGATGTCAATTAGCTGATAGGAGGTATTAGACTGCGTTTCTAGGGCTTGGTGCCATGCTGTCGGTGTTAGCACCGTATCTGGCAACAATTGGGTAAGTCCTAAACCGGATGGGGAAACTTGATAAATGGCGGCAAATAATTGACCGCGTTGGGCTGGCATTTGGATAGCGATCGCATTTTTTCCGTTGTCCTTTGCCAATCCCAAATGCGACCAAGCAACAGCTGCCAATGTGGAAATGGCAAACACGGGAATATTCAACTGTTGCCCTAGTGTACGGGCAGTGACGACACCGATGCGAGTGCTGGTGAAACTACCGGGGCCAATTGCTACGGCAATAAACGCCAAATCTGCCCAGGTTTGCGGCTGGATAAACTCAGCTAGATATTGATGTAAATGACTTGATAAATCCCGCCCTAAATCCCAGGTAGAAGAACGGGTATTCAGAGCAAAATTGCTTAAGGCTAAACCCAGTTCAGGGCTGCTAGTGTGGAGTGCTAAGCCGTATTTATTGGAATTAAACTGCACGGAATCCATACTCAGTAGCCTACAAGGAGCGATCGCTCGACATTTTTATAATTTTGAAGCGATAATTTCTAGGTCATAAATTGGCTGCCGAGTCAAGCAGTGCCAGTGACAAGCGAATAAATCTGGCTTTTGGATGCCGATGCTGGCGATCGCGCTTGGGGCTGGAAACGGCAAAAGTCGGTCAAAAACCAGATTTTGATCGCTAAAACCAAACTGTAATAAATAAACGCTTGGTGGAGCTGATAAATATTGCAGCAGCTTGTACCCTAACTGGTAAAGTGGCTGACGCTGCGAGTCGGATAGATGCACCGGCATCCGGTATTTTAAACCTTCACTCGCCTCATCTTTACCAATTACCTCGCCGTAGAGCGGCCCTTTCGCGGTGAGAACCACTGCTAACCAGAAATTTCCGACCCCTGTGGCGTATCCTAATTGCTCAACCAGCTGGCGCAAACCTGTTACATCGCGGCAAGCATTGTAGACGCTCTGAGCTGGAAAATCCAATTCCGGCAAATTCAACGTCAAAGGACACCAAATTAGTTTGTTGTCACTGGTCAGTTGTTTGTTGATAATTAACCACTGAGTGCTTACTACTTGCACGTTTACTGCTGCTGGTAGCGCTTCTGCTTGGTTTTGTAAGCCCGCCTTGGCGGGCTTAGTTTGGGCGGTTGCGCCTATCGTCGGGCTATTTGCCTTAAGCGCCGACACCATTTGCGCTGTTGTGGGCGATGCTGCGATTATTTCCCCAGTTTCATCAACCTCCGCATCAACCACAATCACAACTTTACGCATGACCAAACGTAGGAATAGGGCCAGGAGCATTACCCATGCGCGGGAAACTAGGCAAATCAATGCCCGTTGTTGTCGTGCGGCGGGTTCTGATCGCTAGACGATAGCTGACACTTTGCAACTCCGCGTGGAGTTGACGGTTTTCCCGTTGCAGCATCGCCACTTTCTCGCGGACTGGTGCCATGCGTTCGGCAAATTTCTGTTTATAAATTTGCGGTAACTCCTGTACCACCTGCTCTAACATCCGGCTGCGGTCAGTTAATTCCTGTACTGACTGCCGCAATTGATAAATTTCCGTGTCACGGGAAGTAATCTGCTCTTGATAAAAAGTTACCTGCTGTTCAACTTCTTGCAGTTGTTCTCGCAGCGCTCTCATTTGAGCCATGTGACGCTCAGAAACTTCCGGCTTGGGCATAAAGTTGGCATTGCCCTTAACCAGCCGGAATAGTTCTTGAGAGAGCTGCTGAACTAATTGGTCTCGCATTTGCAACTCTTCGCGCAGGCGAGTTACGTCAGATTGAAGTGTTTGTAGGGTGGGGGTGTCAGTCTGGCTCACAATGGCTTAGAACTCCTCTTGAGATGATTTTCCCCATACGAGGAAGCGATGCGATCGCATATTACTCATATTGCTGTTGCAGCTAATTTACCATTTGCTAGGGCAATTGACACCTGATTGCTACTCTTGTTTGAAATTAAGGGTAAATTCTATCGTATTCTCAGATCCATCTGGATTTTCTACCGTCAAATTCAAATAACTTGTGTAAACACACCTATTTGTGATTGGCGGCGACATCTCAAAGCGATGGGTGTCTTGTAGTATTTAGGTGGAATAAAGAGGAAGTGGTCAAGATGAGTGTAGCCAGCAGTTCCAATAAAATTAAGTTTGGCACCGATGGATGGCGGGGAATTATCGCTTCGGACTTTACCTTCTCCAATGTGTGTAAGGTAACGAGGGCGATCGCTAGTTATCTCGAAACCGCCTATTCTAAAGACCGACCAGTTTTAATTGCTTACGATACCCGCTTTCTAGCCGACCAGTTTGCCCGTACTGCTGCTGAAGTTCTTGTAGACTTAGGCTGGACGGTAAAAATTGTCGATCGGGATTGTCCGACTCCGGTAATTGCTTACAACGCCAAAATTCTCAACTCAGCAGGGGCGCTGATGTTCACCGCTTCTCACAACCCTGCACCTTATTGCGGCATTAAGTATATCCCCGACTATGCTGGGCCAGCGACCCCGGAAATTACAGACACGATTGTAGCCAATATTGAAGGGGCATCAGATGAGCCTGCTTCGGGCAAAAATACCGATAAGATTTCTACCTTTGACCCGAAGCCAGATTATCTCCAGTTTATTTACACGTTGCTGGATGTAGAGCGAATCAAGAGCGCCGGGCTAAAGGTGAAGTACGATGCTCTGTACTCCACCTCTCGCGGATATTTGGATACCGTGTTAGAACACTGCGGTTGCGAAACTGAGTCATTCCACACACACCGCGATGTACTATTTGGCGGCGGAATGCCAGAACCGAAAGGGGAACAGCTGGAGGAACTGGTCGAAGCGGTACGCCGCGATCAAGCGGATTTGGGTTTGGCGACTGATGGAGATAGCGATCGCTTCGGTATTGTAGACGAACAAGGCAACGTGCTGACACCCAACACGGTGCTGCTATTGCTGGCGCGTCACCTGATCAAAAATAAAGGCAAAACTGGGGCAATTGTCCGTACAGTTGCTACTACCCACCTGCTAGATAACTTTGCTGCAAAATACGGTTTGGAAATCTACGAAACTGCTGTAGGCTTCAAATACATCGGCGAGAAAATGCGCGAGACGCAGGTGCTGATTGGCGGTGAAGAATCAGGCGGATTGAGCATTGTCGGACACATTCCCGAAAAAGATGGGATTTTAGCCGATATGCTAGTGGCAGAAGCGATCGCCTACGAAGGCAAGCCACTGTCGCAATTGGTAGAAGAAGCGATCGCTGAAGCTGATGGCCCTCTGTACAACCAACGCCTAGACTTGCACTTAGAGGATGCCCACAAAGCCGCTGTCATCGATTCTTTCACCAAAAATCCCCCAACAGAAGTTGCGGGCATTAAAGTCCAAGAAGTAGGGCGCAAAGACGGCATCAAACTTTATCTGGAAGATGGCAGTTGGGTACTCCTGCGTCCATCTGGTACAGAACCACTGATGCGCGTTTATCTGGAAACAAACTCTCCCGAAAAACAAAGCCAAATCGCTCAACAAATGGAACAAACGATTAACCAGTTGGAACCAGCAGAAGTTTAGGCGAAAGCAAGAGTTAGAAGTGTCCGCGATGTGGGACTTTTCTTAATATCCGTAGAACAGGTGTCTTGCCTTTCTTAATATTCGTAAAACAGGTTTCTCGCCTGTTTTATAATAGCAGGCGAGACGTCCTACCTACGGTAAATCAAGGTTTAACAAAATAAATGAAAACCTTTACCAATTTACTCACATCCATAATCTTAGCGATTTGGGCGGGCGCGATCGCCATCCTTGCCGTGCAGAACGCCACATCAGTGTCGCTGAAATTTTTCACATTTGAGTCAATTCAGATGCCCGTGGGCGTTGTGCTGGCTTTTAGCGCCGGTGTGGGAGCAATTGGCGGTGCGATCGCGCCTCTTTTCTGGTCGCGTGGCAACAGGCAGCTGCAATCTGAGTACGCCGAAGAAGATTTTGAATAGCTATTGCCCCGACGACTGTAGGCGCGGCTATTCAAACAAAACCTGTTGGGAGCAGGTTTCAAAATGCTTCCTTTTTCTGTTACTCCCCGCAAGCAATTCAAGGGTTGGTGCGATACATCTGTAGGGGCATGGCAATGCCATGCCCCTACCAAACGTTAGAACTGCAATGTATTCCACCCAACTGAGAAACGCTATAAAGTCCGTGCAGGCGGACACGAGTTTGTGGAGCATCAAGGCTTTAGCCTGAGGGCATATTGCGCTACTTACTTGCACTCCGCCAGTCCCAAGGTTCCACGAATTTTGTGTCTCGCCAGACACCGCGTCTCGCCTTTTTTGCCTCAGCTTCTGCTTGCTCAACAATAGCCACGCTGGGACAATCTTTTATGTATTCGCGATACACCAGCACCAGCCCTTCTTTGACCAAAACTTCTTGAACAAAAGTGCCATCAGGCAGGCGCACCTCACTCACTTTGCGCCCATACTGGTCAGTATCGGTGATAGTTAAGCGGACGCGATCGCCACCTTGTTTCACCAGTTCTTGCAAACGCTGCTGTGCTTTAAATCCCCACTGAAATTGGTTTTTGTCCGCTGTTTTTTTGCTTTGCTTTTCCTTGTTGGTGTGAGGAATTTCTGGAGCATCCACGCAAGCAAAGCGCACGCTGATGTTTTTCCCACCATCATCCTTCACATTAATAGTATCCCCATCGCTAACGTTGTTAACTGGGTACGTGGGAGGGCCAAAAATAGCTTCACACGCCACCAAGCTAAGGATAAGGGCAGCAGCACCAGTCAATTTGAGGGAGTTCTGAAATAATGTTCGCGTGCGAGTCATCGTCAAGTATTTATAAATAATGAAGCTTTCAGCAGCACAGATGTTTTCTATCTTGGCATAGCTATGTTCATTTTCGCCATTAACGCACTAGCAACTGGATTGGGTTGCCGCACAAAATCTCCCCAATTAAGCTGATTTAGCTGAATGGCATCATAGTTGAACTGCAAAACAATTCTATTGGGAAAAGCCACCTGATAAACGCTAGGTTCTGGAGTTTTGGGAGTAGTGTACGAAAATACCACCACAGGATAGACAAGCACGTTAAATTTCTCAGACAAGCGGGAGAAATAGCGGAACATCCGCTTGCCAAAGTCAGTTTGATTTTTTGCTCGGCTCTCTACATGAATTAGGAAAAGAAATTCCTGTCCTCGAAATTGAGCCTTGACGATTCAATCAGCTTCATAACGTTATGAAGCGCTTACATCAGTAAAGACTTCTTTATCTAAAAACTCTATCGAATCGCGTTCTAGATAAGTTACTACCTCTGGCAAAAATAAGTCTATAAACTCCACAAAAAAGGTGGTAAGAAGCTCTTTAAACAAGCGGTCATGGTCAATCATCCGTGTTTGTCGAAGTTGCTGGGTTTAATTACTTTATTTACATCCAATTCTGTCCTGAACGGATATCAACCGCAAGGTAAACACTCGCAGAGGCAGTGCTGTCCATTTTCAAGCGAATTTGAGAGCGCCCATTGGTAACTATATTCCTCAAGAAAGTTTGGTTGTACTATCAACATCTAACAAAAATAAGGTTAGATTAGTCTCTAATTGACAAATGACAGCGACATGGCTGGCTATCCCTAGAGTATCAGCGTTACGGAAAGATTCTGGTAAAACTCGGATGCTGGATAATGGTACATCCATCAAAGCTGGGACGGTTTCAACGGGGATACCATAAAGTTCACCTACTGTATTTTGGATAACGATTAGGTAGCCTTGTTTATAGTTTTCGTTAGTGTTAGAGGATTGAAATAATCGCTGCTGTAGATTCAAAACAGTAACTTCGCGATCGCCCATATGGACAATCCCCACCCCATTGACACCACTACCATAAATGGGCGTAGAATTGAGGACTTTGTAGACTAACTCAACGCGCAAAGCCAAGTTTAGGCTAGCCATACTAAAGACAAGCACTTTGAGAGGAGGTGCAGCATGGGAAGCGTCTAATGTTGTTTCCGGTTGATTACTCATTGCTCTTGGCTGAGTGGGAGAGGGAGAAAAAGAGAGGGGAGGGATAGTTAGCAATTACCTATTACCCTCTTTGTCAATAAGAGTTTTGATTGCTGCTAAAAATTCTTGATCTAAGTAAGGCTTGGTGAAGTAGGCGCTGGCTCCCAAGTGAGTCGCTAGTTGTCGGTGTTTATCACTGCTGCGACTCGTCAGCATGATGACTGGAATTTGTGATAGCAGTGGTTCTTGACGACGATGGTTGAGAAATTCAAAGCCATTCATATTAGGCATTTCAATATCACAAACTACCATTTGGATGCTTGAATTTTGCTGCAAGTGTTCGATAGCTTCACGACCATCTCTTGCTTGCAAAACTCTATAACCTACTTTTTGCAGAGTCAAGGCTAAGGTTTGTCGCAGGGCGATTGAGTCATCTACGATTAAAATTAGGGGAGATTTGGCAGTATTGGTTGATACCTTAGTTTTGTCAGTCGATGCAGTTTTAATTGGGGTAGAAGCTGGCAAATTGGGTAAAGTGGTGCTGACAAGCGCATTCTGACCTTGCCCAATAAACTGGTTGATAAGAGTTGCGCCATCAATCACTGGAATCAAACTACCATCCCCTAAAATAGTGCAGCCATAGATATAACTCGGAGGCGCGATCGCTCCACCAAAGGGTTTAATTACCAGTTCTTGCTCTGTGACTAAGCGGTCGATTTCTAAAGCTAGAAATTGATTATCTTGGCGCAGCAGCAGCATCGGTGATGCCCAATCTTCTGGAGAAGGAACGGCTACCAATGCTTGGCTAGGGATTGATTCCGGCAATGGAACTGCATAATCTAGTAGTTCAGATAAATGATAGACAGGGACAATTCGCTTCCTCCAGTGCAAGAATCTCTGTTTCCCAGATCGCTTCACCTGGTCAGATTTAGGAATTAAAATTTCTTCGATGCTGTCAGAGGGTAAGGCATACGCAGTTGAACCCACCAAACCAACGAGTAATTTGGCAATAGTCAGCGTCAGTGGGATGCGTAAGGTAAAGGTGGTACCTCGTCCGAGAGTAGATGTCACCGTGACCGTGCCTTTGAGCGATCGCAATTGCGATCGCACCACATCCAAGCCAACTCCTCGACCAGAAAGTTCGCTCACTTGAGTTGCTGTTGAAAATCCTGGCTCGTATAACAAATCAAAAAGTTGATCTGTCGGAGTTGTAGCTAGTTGTTTTGATGACAGCAACCCTAAATCTACTGCTCGATTGCGGATGCGTTCCAAATTGATGCCTTGACCGTCATCCCGCACTTCAATAACTGTTTGACTTCCTTGGTGGTAGGCGCGAATTTCAATCTGACCCCGCTCCGGTTTTTTTTGCTGACGGCGCACTTCTGGTGGCTCAATGCCATGATCGAAGGCATTACGAAGTAAGTGCAATAAAGGGTCGTAGAGTTTTTCCAAGACTGCTTTATCAACTAAAACTCCTGTCCCGCTCAATTTCAGATCGACTGGTTTATCGTAAGTCGTGGATAAGTCGCGTAATGTGCGAGGATAGCGAGTCAAAACTTCACCAAGGGGAAGCATCCGCGCCCACATCAGATCGTCCCGCAGATGTGTGACCATTTGACGTTGGCTTTCTATAGTCTGGCTGGATTGCCCAGCTAGCAGTGCAACGTCACCCACTATTTCTTCGAGTTGCGCCATTTCTTCGAGAGTGTCTTGCAACAGGGAGTGCAGTTCTCCATAGCTGTCCATCTCTAGAGAGTCAAACTCAGTTTGAGTGCTGAGTGTTGTTAGCTCCTCAGCACGAAGTGCGTCCTGAGGAGCCGGCCTCGTGGGTGGGCTGCCGCCGTTGAGCGAACTGGCATTGCTGAGTAAGGATTCTTTGCCTTCCCCTGAAATTTTAAAGTTTAGAGATAAATCTTTCTTTTCCTGAGTCAGCTTTCGTGTCTGGTCACGCACTTCGTGCCGCTCAGCTAACAGCACCCTCGAAGGAGCTACTAGCATCTTGTCTGATAAATCGCGAAGATGATTTGCTATTTCCTGAAATTTCCCAAACCGACGCAGCAGCTCTTGAACAGTCCCCTGCAATTGCTCATTTTGTAGAGAAAGGCTATTTCGATTGATGGATAATTCACCCACCAAATTATTCATTCGTTCTAGCCGATCTAGATCCACTCTGACGGAAAGGTGATGGGTAGGATTTGTGGGGGATGAAGTGGCTTCATTGTTTTCTTGGACAGCAGGCTCAAGAATCGTTTTTGGATTTTGGCGGGCGGATTTGGATAGTGGGGGTACAGGAAGGTTAGATTTTTGATTGTTGGCAGCATCCCCCAATTCAGAATTGGGAGTAGTTGTATTAGAAACTTCCTTTAAAGAGTCTTTTTGTGCGATATAAGTAGCAGGAAACTCTTCAACCAGAGGCAAACTGTCAAATACCTGCTCAATTGATTTAACTAACTTTTTAATTTTATCTGGGGATGGCGCTTCAACTAAGTCCGAATACAGTTCTTGAGGTGGTGTTGAAACTGGTGTGGCTGGAAGCGGCGGAATTCTAACCAACTCAGTTTCTTCTTGGGCTAGCTCTATTGTAGTAATTTGCTCTTCTGGAGTGATGTCACTAGAAGTTTTTACACCAACTATATCTGCAATTTCTGTACTTGGTAATTCTGAAAAACCGTTAGTTAAATACTCTTCTAAGCAATGAACTTCATCAAATATAGTTTTTTGAATTAGTAAATCAATTTCTGAAACTTCTTCTGTTGCAATCGTCATTACCTCTAATTCTTCAAGTTCCAATAAATTTGAATTTTCTGGAGGTTGCTGGCTAGACAGAAAATCATCAATGAGGTCTTCTAAAGAATAGGTGAAATCAATAGTTTCCTCTTGACTCAATAACTCACTTCCTAGAAAATTATTTTCTGTTGAAAGAACCGCACTACAGTCTGATTTGCTACTTTTAGAAACCTGGGAAATCTCTGTAGTTTTGGGTGGCGAGGCAGAGAGAGCCAAAATCTCATCCACAGAAGGAATCGGAGTTAATGTCTCTTCTTCTTGAGGAACTAAAACGATCGCATGGACTTCCTCTGGTGAGGTGACGGAAATCGGATCTGATACATCAAAATTGGAGCGGGTTGTTAGTTCTTCCGTCTGGGATGTCAGGTCAAAGATTTCAAAAAGTTCATCCACAGAAGGAATTGCCTCTGTTGTCTTCTCTTGAGTAAGTAGCTCTGCTACTGTAAGTACCGTGGGTGTGGGTACAGCAAGTTGTGCTAAAGCAGGGGAGGGGACACCGCCTTCAGCGCGATCGCCTGCCAGCACTGCTTCCCTACCTGCCTTAAAATCAGCTAATGCTAGTTGTACAATTTGTAGAGTTTGCTCTGGATGAGCATTGAGAGCCGCTATAGTAGTTTGGGCGATCGCTCCAAATCCTGGCAGATTCAATAGTTCTGCGATTCCGGTAAATACGTCTGCTATTGCACGTAATTCT
This sequence comes from Trichocoleus sp. FACHB-6, assembly GCF_014695815.1. Taxonomy (NCBI): domain Bacteria; kingdom Bacillati; phylum Cyanobacteriota; class Cyanophyceae; order Leptolyngbyales; family Trichocoleusaceae; genus Trichocoleus; species Trichocoleus sp. FACHB-6. The sequence goes on along the minus strand of NZ_JACJOY010000078.1, from coordinate 10,522 downwards.
CCTGCTACTTCGTTGCCTTCAGGATAGATCACAACATTGGTAAGGCGATCCAGTTCCTGCGCTACGTCCACTTCAAATATAGATAAGGTAATATCTATTCCCAATTCAACTGAATTGAGAATGGGGTCTTCTCCTCCCAGAAAATCTCCTAATTGCCCCTCAAGTTGTGCAAACACAGGTTCTGCTATTGCCATTGCCTGCTCTGGATTGAAATAACCAGTGGTAATTTCATCCATTAGAGGCAGGCGGAGACAATCATAAGCCTGCAACAGCAAGGTTTCTAATTCATCATCAATCTGAATTTCCTCGTTGTAGAGTGCTTTAAAGAAATCTTCTAGGCGGTGAGCTAAGATTTTGATTGTTTCCAGTCCTACGCAAGCAGCTCCACCTTTTATTGAGTGGGCAGCACGCATTAGGTTGTGAACTTTAGGGGTACTGCGCTCTGTCTTCAGTGTCAGCAACTCGGCTTCAATTAGTTGCAACAGTTCGGAAGCTTCTTGAATAAAAAACTGATAGGCTTGGTCGCGGATATCAGAGTCGATCGCCATATCAAAGAGTTGAAGGTTTTCAACGGTTGAAGGTTACAGGTTAGAAGGTTGCAGGTTGCAGGTTGCAGGTTGCAAGTGACAAGGTTGAAGGTTGCAGGTTAGAAGGTTGTAGGTTGGCAGGTTGGCTTTTGAACCTTCAACATTGAAACCTTCAACCCTCAACTATTTAAAACCTTCAACCTTTCAACTCTCAACCCTTATTGCACTTTGAATTTACCAACGTTAGCTTGCAGTTCTTGAGCCAACGCCAGCAGTTCCTTAAAGGAGGCGGATACTTCAGTAGCTCCTGTTGAAGTTTTATTGGCAATCGCTGCTACGTTGCTCATGGTTTGAGTAACTTCATCGGAAGCTTTGGACTGCACCGCCGCAGCTTGAGCGATCGCCTCCACCAAGGCGCTGATCTGGACACTGGCAGCAGTAATTTTATTCAGGTTCTGGCGGGCTTCATCCACCAGCTTAGTACCTGTTACCACCTGCTCGGTGCCAGATTCCATCGCTGCAACCACCTCATTAGTTTCCGCCTGAATGCCTGCTACCAACTTTTCAATTTCAGCCGTTGCTGCCGCAGATTGTCGAGCAAGCGATCGCACTTCATCCGCAACCACAGCAAAGCCTCGACCTTCTTCCCCAGCTCGGGCAGCTTCGATAGAAGCATTCAACGCCAACAAGTTGGTTTGGGCAGCAAAGGTGCCAATCAGGTTCACCACTTTGGAAATCTTTTGCGAAGATTCACCCAAACGCTTGACCTTTTTAGACGTTTCTGCTACAGTTTCCCGAATTGCCAACATTCCGTTTACCGTCCGGTTCATGGCAGCGTCACCCTCTTTCACAATTTGGGTAGCTTGTTGCACAGCAGCCTCCGCTTGTTCAGCATTAGCGGCAACCGCTCGAATTGAGTTGGACATTTCCTGAATTCGATCCAGTGCTGCTAAAATTTCCTGAGTTTGCCGTAGGGCTTCTGCCGATAGCTCTTGGACAGAAACTTCATTACTACTGGTAGTTGCTGTCACTTGTTTAGCGGCGGTTTGCACCTGATTGACGATTTTCCGCAAGCTAGCGATCGTCGCATTATAGGAGTCAGCAATAGTGCCGATTTCATCCTCAGTCACCTGCGCCCGAATGGTGAGATCCCCTTTACTCACGGGATCTACTTCCAAGAGCAGTTCCAGCGCCCGTTTTTGTAGGGATTCCTTCGCTAACCTTTGCTGTTGGGCATTTTCAGCTTGTTGACGGGTAGCTTCCTCTTGAGCTGCCAGCAAAGTTTGAATCTGTTCTACAAGAGTTGCTTGGTTCAGTGCAAGACCTACTTGAGTTGCCAACTGCATGAACAAATCGATTTCACCCTTCTGCCAAGTGCGAGTTTTGGAACACTGATGAGCAATCATCAAGCCGAATAGCTCGTTGTCTAACATAATCGGCGCGACCAAGCTGGCCTTGACTTGAAGGCGCTCCAACATCTTGATGTGACAATCGTTCAAACCAGCTTGATAAATATCGTCAATGGCACGGATGCGCCCCTTGTTGTAGCTTCCCCCGCTCGTTTCTTTCAAGCAGGTGTCTTCAATTTTGACTCCTTGAGTGGGCATCCAACCCGTTTCCACAGATTCTGCGATCACTGTCCCATCCCAGTTAGCATCGAAGCGATAGACGATCAATCGCTCTGTGTTAAATGCGTGTCGCACCTCTTCGACTGTTGTGCTAAGGATGTCCTCCAGCTTAAGAGATTCGCGAATGCGAAGCGTAATATTTGATAAAAGTTGCGATCGCTTGGCTTCAGCTTCCTTCTGTTCCAAGTAACCAATCCGGTCTATCGCTAAGCCGACTTGAGTAGTCAACTGCGTGCAGATGGCGACTTCCGACTGCTGCCAAACCCGAGGAGATGAACACTGCTGGACACACATCAACCCCAATAGTTTGTCACCGCTGACAATCGGGGCGATCGCATTGGCTTTGATTTTTAATCGCTCGTACAACTCAATGTGACAAGGCGTGAGATTTGATTGATAGATATCATCAATGACAAATACACGACCCTGACGATACAGTTCTACCCCCTCCTGCGAGTCGGTGAAGTAGGTATCAGCAACTTTTATATTCATGCAACTCGGCAATCCCGGCATCATCGCTTCCGCAACCACAATTCCACTCCAGTCCGGGTTAAAGCGATACAGGAACACTCGTTCTGCATTAAGAATTTGTTGAGCGCCAACAACTGCTTTGTCGAAAACCTCTTGGACATTTAGAGATTCACGCGCACTATTGGCAATGTCTGCAAACAGTTGTGTTAGCTTGGCTTCGACTTCTCGCTGTTTGGCTTCAGCTTCCTTTTGTTTCAGGAAATTGATCCTATCTAGAGCTAGCCCGACTTGAGTGGACAACTGCGTGCAAAAGTCAACTTCATACTGCTGCCAATTGCGAGACGTTGAGCACTGCTGGGTACACATTAAGCCGAGTAGTTTATCACCGCTGACAATCGGCGTAATTACGTTTGCCTTGATTTTTAATCGCTCATACAACTCAATGTGGCAACCCGTCAGATTGGCTTGATAAATATCATTGATGACAAATACACGACCCTTACGATACCTCTCTATCCCCACCTGTGAATCGGTAAAGTAGGTGTCAGTAACGGTCAGGTTCATACAGGTCGGCAATTCTGATATCATTGCTTCAGCAACAACATCTCCACTCCAGTCTGGATTGAATCGATACAGGAATACTCGCTCCGCGTTGAGGATTTGTTGAGCGCCAGTAACTGCTTTCGCAAAAACCTCCTTTACGTCTAGAGTTTCCCTAGCGCTAGTAGCAATGTCGGCACATAGTTGTATTCGCTTGGCTTCGACTTCTTGTTGTTTGGCTTCAAATTCCTTCTGTTCTAGGAAAGTTATCCTGTCTAAAGCTAATCCTACTTGAGTAGACAACTGAGTGCAGAAATCGAGTTCATACTGTTGCCAATTCCGAGCAGATGAACACTGCTGGGTACACATCAATCCCAGTAGTTTATCGCCGCTGACAATCGGCGTAATTACGTTTGCCTTGATTTTTAATCGCTCATACAATTCAATGTGACAAGGGGTGAGTTTGCCTTTGTAAATGTCATCAATGACAAATACGCGACCATTTCGATACAGTTCTACTCCCACATTAGAGTCGGTAAAGTAGGTATCTGTCACCTTAATTTGCAGGCACGAAGGCAAACCTGGCATCACCGCTTCAGCGACCACAATTCCACTCCAGTCCGGGTTGAAACGATATAAGAATACCCGTTCTGCATTGAGGATTTGTTGAGCGCCTGTCACCGCTTTTTCAAACACCTCTTTAACATCTAAAGTTTCCCTCGCACTGGTAGCAATGTCAGCACACAGCTGTATGCGCTTGGCTTCAACTTCTTGCTGTTTGGCTTCAGATTCCTTCTGTTTGAGGAAATTGATCCGGTCTAAAGCTAAGCCTACTTGGGTAGATAACTGCGTACAAAAGTCAACTTCATACTGCTGCCAATTCCGAGAAGATGAGCATTGCTGCGTACACATCAAGCCTAATAACTTGTCGCCACTAACTAGCGGCGTGATTATATTAGCCTTGATTTTTAGTCGCTCATATAACTCTACGTGACAATCCGTGAGATTGGCTTTGTAAATGTCATCAATGACAAATATGCGACCATTACAATACCGTTCTACTCCCACATTAGAGTCGGTGAAGTATGTGTCACTAACTTGCATCTTCAGGCAAGAAGGCCAACCAAGTGCAACTGCTTCGGCGACAATATCCCCACTCCAGTCAGCGTTGAACCGATACAGAAACACCCGTTCTACATTGAGAATTTGTTGAGCGCCAGTAACTGCTTTCTGGAAAACCTCCTTGACATCTAAAGTTTCCCTCACGCTGGTAGCAATATCAGCACACAGTTGTATGCGCTTGGCTTCAACTTTTTGCTGTTTGGCTTCAGCTTCTTTCTTTTCTAAATAGCTAATCCGGTCTAAAGCTAGCCCCACTTGAGTGGACAACTGCGTGCAGAAATCGACTTCATATTGCTGCCAATTTCGAGGAGATGAACACTGCTGGGTACACATCAAGCCTAGTAGTTTGTCGCCGCTGACAATTGGCGTAATTATATTAGCCTTGATGCCAAATTCCTCATACAACCTGATATGGCAAGGATTGAGATTGGCTTTGTAAATGTTATCAATGACAAAGACACGACCATTGCGGTATAGTTCTACTCCTACATCTGATTGTGTAAAATAGGTGTCATTAACTACCTTATTCAAGCACGAAGGCCAACTGGGTGCCACTGCTTCAGCAACTACATTCCCACTCCAGTCCGGGTTGAAGCGATACAGGAACATTCGTTCCGCGTTGAGGATTTGTTGAGCGCCAGTAACTGCTTTTTCAAATACCTCCTTGACATCTAGCGATTCTCTAGCGCTGGTGGCGATCTCAGCAAATAACTTTGCCCGTTTTGCTTCAAATTCTTGTTTGCGTAACAAGTCTTTGACTCTAGCCACCAGGTTATTAAAGCTAAGAGCCAAAGTTTGGGTTTCCGCAGTACCGCGAGGTTCAACGTAGGCATCCAAATTTCCAGCCGCTAGCTGCTCTGATGTACCCGTTAATTCTTTTAAAGGTGCAGACCAACGGCGTGCTAAACTCACTACAATCCCTGTACCAACTGCTCCTAGGGTGAGGAAAATTAGGACAAATATTAGGGCATGCTCATTCCCTGCGGCTCCAATCTCAGAAAGATCAATCGAGGTTACGCTGACTAAGTCTATGCCGGGAACTACGGCAAGGGTATACTTTCTGTCGTCGTGATTGAAGGAGGTGCTTAAAACTAACTGTCCTTGTTCGTGAACAAAGGGAATAATAGTTAGTCCTTGGAGTTGATCTCTGGTAGTAAAATAGCTAGGCTTTCTCCCTAAACTTGGCTTTTCCCCAAAAACAGCCTTTTGTGCTTTTAGTTCTTCTAACAGAGCTGTTGCCTTTTGGAAAATCGCCTCACCCCCTAGCAGCTCTGCGTTGCCAATAGTGCCATTAGGCGTTATTGTGCTGATAACGGCTTTGCTTGCAGGAGCTAAAATCTGAATTTTTTCCGATGCGCTGAGGCCTATATGTTTTAAAGGCACTGCTAAATCGTCAAAGTTGGCAGCAGTCATTACACTCTTAATGACACCTAGAAATTCGCCTGAATTTGGATCTTTAATTGCGTTGCTCAATTCAATACTAGGATTTCTGCCTTGCTCAAGCTTAAATTCACTAATCCACTGACCTTCACTTTTTGCTTTTTGCCACCATTCATTGCCACTCTGGACAGTATTTTCAACAGGAGCCGCTGAAGCAACAACTAACCCATTTTGGTCGGTAAACAATAATTCGGGAAAATTCTGTTTTTTCGCGGTTGCCTGCAAATAATAATTTAATGTTGGGCTAGGCTGGGGTGGTTTTGGAACTGCCAAATTCACCTTTGCTTGAGAAGGTGTTAACTGATTAAGTTGAACGGTTTGGGTTGGTTTAGTAGCAGCGCGAGCAGCATTAATAATTAAAGGATTTTCTGCTAAAGAGGATGGAACGGTAAAAGCATCCTTAACCTTGCTGCCAGCTAGGTCGGAGGATAGCATAGCGTCATTCCATAACTTTGAGTCAATGCTACGAGCTGCCTGATAGTTATTTATTGCCCAGAACGCCGCTCCAGCTATAGCCAGAGGTGCCAATACCACAGGTAGGATTGTTGTTAGCAATTGGCTGCGGAGGGTGGAGCTTTTTGGTAAACTTAGTTTTTGCGGCTGCTGACTAGGTTTTTCTTGCTTTTTTTGCTCTAGTCCATCCCTCACCCAGTTATCTGCATTTTGCTCAAGGCTCTGGGATTCGTTAAAGTCTTGTTGAGTAGCAGTTAGTTTAAGAGGAATAGGATCTTGATGCTTAGCAGTTACTTTGCGACCATTTAGGCGACCGCGACCGTTAGTTGTGACTTTTGTTTTGTTAGGTTGAGGATCGGATGGTTGATGCATATATGAAAGTTCTCTCAGCTATAGAGAATTATGGCTATTTGACTGGGCTAATAAATTGAGAATTTAATAGGGTAAAACCAACTAAATTCAAAAAATAAATTGGTTAAAAAGATTAACCTTTTTGGTTGGGCATTCCCGCAAAAACTGATTCGCTGTCTAAAACTACCAACATCTCTCCAGTGGATTTTATCCAGTAACCTCGTAAAAATGGCAGCAGTTCAAGAGTTACAGCGGATTGAAGGGGAGATTGGATTAAATTTGGATCGCACCATTCCATATCTTCCACTTGATTAACCACCAGTCCCAGCATTTTTCTACCCGTGATTTGGGTACCTATTCGCTGTTTTACTAACACTTGCTGTGCGCTATGAATCACAATTACTGTGTAGGTTGAGCGGCTAATTGCGTGTTGATATAAAGGGGTTAGTCCTACCAAGCGCCCCAAATCTACCATCCATAAAATCTCACCACGCCAGTTATAAACTCCCATTATCCAAGCTGGCAGATGAGGAATAGGCACAATTTGATTTATGGGAATGGTCAATACTTCCGTCATCTGATGCACAGGTAAGAGCGCTGTAGTATCAGGCAAAAGATGGAACCGCAAAAACTGCTGTCCCACAACTGCTGTATGTCCTGGGATATGAGTTTTAGATAGTTCAGCTAAAGTTGTGTTTGTGGGCAACAACTCCGATTCCATTGCTTGTCTCCTTGCCCTTTAGTAAGGGCGAACGCTAATTTTTAATTAATTGCTTAACAGTACGCAACAGTTCTTCTTGATCCACCGGCTTGGGGATGTAAGCATCTGCTCCTTGTTTCAGTCCCCAGAATTTATCCATATCAGTTCCTTTGGTGGAACACATTACAACTGGAATTTTGTTAGTTTCTGCATCAGCTTTCAGCTCGCGGCATAGTTCAAATCCACTACGACCTGGCAGCACCACGTCTAGAATGATGACATCAGGTTTATAAGCCAGAATTTTTTCTAAGGCTTCTTCTCCATTATTAGCTGTCAAAACATTTAATCCGCCCCGTCGCAAACAGCTACTAAAAATTTCTCTTTCAGTTAAAGTATCTTCAACAACTAAAGCAGTAGGCATGGTGTTAACCTCTTAGGAAAGATGATTCTAGCGTGTTACTACATCTATCAGAATAACCAGCATTAAAATATTATTAAAAGTACAAATTTCTACAAGCCTTACTTTTAATAAATTTTTTCTTTAATACGGTTTTCAACTAGCGCCGTTTAAACTTTGTTTCATCACTACTCCCGCTCCACCTGCGTTGGCTGCTGATGATTTCAAAGCAGATTTTGGTGTTTTTTCTGGAGCCAGATACTTTTGAATGACTTGCAGCACTTTTTTCGGTTCTGGTGGCTTGCTTAAAAAATCTACAGCACCAGTAAGTTTGGCTTGGCTGCGGTTAATTAGGTTATCCCGACTGGTGAGGATAATAATCGGCGTTTTCTGAAATATTGGCGTCTGGCGTAAGAAGGCACAAAGGCTATAGCCGTTAGCATCCGGCATTACTAAGTCTAGGAAAATTAAGTCTGGCTTTTGGTTGGCGAGGATACCCATCTGTTGCAATGGCTCAGTTATCTTCAACAGCCGATATCCAGCGGGTATGAGGATTTTTTCTAATACCTGACCAATAACTGGACTATCATCAATACAGGCAATTAAAGGGCCGGAGAGATTTGGCGTTGGAGATGCACCCACTTTTATAGCAGCAGGCTTTTGCTTTTGTGAAACGGGTTTGGGTAAATCTGGAACTTCTTTGAATTCCACAAGATTCTTACGAACCAAGGTAAGTAAAGATAGTGTCACTGCCCACGCAGGTTGCCGCAGCTGATAAGCAATATCCCAAAGGGTGTTTTGACTATTGAGCAACTGAATTAGGCTTAAAGAAGCTTCTTTAGAATCTTGATTTGGTTTTTGAGGAGATTGTTTTAAAACAGGTGCCAGGTTAGGGGAAATTTGTCCTAAATCTTTCGCTTGCCACTGTTCCCACATTTGTTGAGCTTTTTGAAAAACTTGTTTTGCTGGAAGCAAAGCTATGGGAGCAGTTGATAGTTTGGAGGGTTGCCAATGGCTGGTAAGAGGGGCTGGATAACTAACCAGTTCAAAAAACACCTCTAAAGCGTTGGTTTGAACAATAGCCTTGACTTGATTTATATTTAGGCTACCTTCTTTAATGCCTTCCTCCAGCACCTGGTACTCCCAAGGTTGATTAGCAAAAGACACCTCAGGGGCAAACTCAGGACAGGATTGCTTCAACGCCCTTTGCCAACGGCGGAAGCAGTGGTGGCTGTCAGTGGCATAAAAAAGATGCCCTTGAAAGAAGTATAAGTGCCATTGGCGATCGCTCTGGCTTAGCACCTCGGTCGGCGAATCGCTTGGCGTATTGTTTTGCAACTTATCGCCACTAACAAGGAGCAATTTCCCCGTTCCTTGTCGCTGGCTGACTAAATCTATTAACTGAACAATCTTTGCCAAACTTAATGTAGTGGCTTTCATTTTTATTAAATTAGTTCAAATACTGCCTATGTCACGAAGTATACAGAATTAATGAGATTTTTTTCATCAGTAAATTTTCTGATTTTAATTTCGTAATATAAATTTTATATAAAATAACTAAAATAACTTTATAAAAAGTTTATAAAATTACGGTTCCATTTGAGCATCCGAGTATTTTAACTCAAGCTAAAAACCTTGCTTTACACCAATTAAGAAACAATATTGAAAATTATTAAATCTTTATTAATACTAAAAACTATAGCCGATCGAGTTTTGTGACATACAATTTTAAATAGTTTATTAAAACTTAACCCTAGCCTAAGAATTGCGTTCTTGCGTCCAGACTATGCTTAGGTAGGTAATTGACTGTTAGTGCTGAGCAAACCCAATAGGAAAAAGCCTTACCCGACATGGTTTGCAGAGATTGTAGAAGCTAGGGTTGCTGCTAGGCGAGCAGACTGGGAACGCAAAAGCCAAGAACTGGAAGTTATAAACAGGTGAGTGAACTTAAACTATTGGTTGAGAGTTGTAGTTGGTAGGAGTACGGCAATGCCGCACCCCTACAGTTATCAGTTGTCATACCAAATCACTGTTTTGATGCCACATTTACGAGCCCCCAACCCCGTGCTAAGGCACCGCTTCCCTAACGGTAGAAACAAAAGGGGCAATAGACGGATTCATGGCAGACAGGGAAATGGTATCAGTTGTTCATTGTTCAAGAGTGGAATAGCGATCGCTCTACTCGGATCGCTATGCAGGGCAAACGCATCTAAATTCTGGATTTCCTTCCCGTAAGGATTTGATAACTTGATAATGATAAATACTAAATGCTTGAAGCCCTTGTCTAGTAGGCATTTCAGAAATAAGATGCGTTTGCTCTGGCTCGCTATGGGATGGGAGCGATCGCTACGAAGATAGCTTCACGCAAAGCGTATGCAAGGCAGGACTCTTGAACCCTGAACCTACAAACACATAAACCAGTTAGCTACTGATTCCTTAATTTTTATTAGTCACATTCTAACTATCGCTCTTCCATCACTCTTATGAGAGAATAATAGAGTAAAGTATCGCAAACTCTTTGCTAGAGTATGTTTGGGGCAAGAGAACCTGCATCGACAATAAAATTTGTTGACGATTATTGTCAATGGTATAGAAAACTCTTTCCAGAGGTAAGAAGTTTTGAGGCGTTTAAATATCTACACGTTGGGATGATTTCCGATATTAAACGTAAAACACTACCAGCAATATCACGTATAGTCGGATTAAGCAATGAGCAAGGACTCTTACATTTCCTCACCGAGTCGCCTTGGAAATTGGAGCAATTAAGACTTGCTAGATTAAGAGGATGTTTTAAAAGTCGGTTAGATAGCAAAAAAGCTCACTCAGTGTAAGCTGCGAATATGTAGTACACAGCACTGAGAGAGCGTTATGAGTAAAGCTTACCCCAGTAATT